>JAUIAG010000261.1 GCA_030425355.1 Verrucomicrobiia bacterium | reverse complement strand
CGTACCTGGCACCGTTCGGACGTACCTGGCACCGTTCGGACGTACCTGGCACCGTTCGGACGTACCTGGCACCGTTCGGTGCGGTGTGGTGCCATGGAATTTTCTTTGACCGCTGATGCAGGGTATATCCATTATTGGCGGCGTGTGTGTTCAGCAGCGGATAGCTGAGACACGGGAACCAGTTCAATGAATCCAATAATACTTGCAGTCGATGTGGGTGATGCTGAGTCGGCTTTCTCTCTGATTGAGAAGGTGGGTGACCGCGTCGGCTGTTACAAGATTGGCAGCGAACTGTTTACCCGGTGCGGTCCGGAAATTGTCAGGAAAGTCCGGTCAACAGGAGCTTCGGTTTTCCTCGATCTGAAATTTTACGACATCCCGAATACGGTCGCCAAGGCGGTTCATTCCGCCTGTGAGCTGGACGTGCAGATGCTGACAATCCACACGTCCGGCGGACGCCGGATGATGGAGGCTGCGGTGGAAGCCGCCCACGCCCACGGCAGAGATGGCATTGAGCCCCTGATTTTGGGAGTGACTGTGCTCACCAGCTTCACTCAGGAACTGCTTCATGAAACAGGAATCGAGGCAGGTGTGGAGGAACAGGTGCTGCATCTTGGAAAGCTGGCTGTTGATTCGGGCGTCAGGGGTCTGGTCTGCTCACCCTTGGAAATCACCCGCCTGCGGGAAGTTCTGCCGCAAGAAATTGCACTGGTGACACCCGGAATTCGACCGGCGGACTCCACGGCTGACGACCAGGCCCGGATCATGACGCCGGCAAAGGCTTTGAAACTGGGGGCGAGCCGGCTGGTGATTGGCCGACCCATATACGCGGTGGCGGACCCGGCAGCTGCTGCGGAAACCATTTTGCAATCCATCACCTGAGGACAACCCGGAAAAAGAACCAGCGCCCGGGCCGCCAGGACCATACACCGAATCAACTACCGAGAATTCAATGGACAGTTTGCTCAAATTGATAAAGAAGGACGCATCTCTGACACCGAGTCAGCTTGCCGATCTGTTGGGATTGAGCGTTGGCGACGTTGAGGCAAAGATCGAGAAATACAAAAAGGACGGCGTGATTCTTGGGTCACAGACCCTGATTCATCCGGACCACTACAGTGACGAGACGGTAACAGCGGCTATCGAGGTGAAGCTGACTCCTGAACGCGAGGGAGGCTTTAATCGTTATGCAGCGCGCATTGCGAACTTTGATCAGGTGCAGGCCTGTTACCTGATGTCCGGAGCCTACGATCTTCTGGTGATAATCGAGGGCCGATCCCTTCAGGAAGTCGCCTCCTTCGTGGCCGAAAAATTGTCAACCCTGGAAGGAGTGGTCTCCACAGCCACTCATTTTATCCTGAAGCCCTACAAGGAAAACGGCGTGCTGCTTTCCTGCCCGGCCCGTCCGGAGCGGCTGGCTGTGACCCCATGAATAAGCGGGGGGCGGTGCGACGAAGATCGATCGAAACCGAATTAAGCAGACCGCTCCGCCACTGAGGCCTGGCCGGGTAAATTCAGTATCGAAACCGCCCGCGCCACGCCTTTGGGCTGAATCCGGTGGACTTCTTGAATGCTCTGGAGAAAGAGAACGGTGAGGTGTAGCCGACTCGCTCGGCAATCTGTTCCAGGGAATCGCCGGTAGTCTTGAGCAGCTGCTGGGCTTTCTGAATACGAAGGTGATGCACCATTTCCATGGGTGCCAATCCATGATTGGCCTGGACGACCCTTCGGAGTTGGCCGACCGACAGGTGCATACGTCTTGCCAGCTCACCCAGAGTCCAGGGCATGGCAAGACTTTCGCTGACTTCCTGCCAGAGACCGTCCAGTTTCTTGTCCGTGCGGGTTTTCCGCGGCTCCGCAAGGCCCTGAAGCTCCCGTTCCAGACAGAGTCGAATCACCGCCGCATGATGAAAATACAACTGCCGGGAATGGGATGATTCGGACTGGTCTTCATTGATGAGCCAGATCATGGCATTCTCGAGCTGGGCCATGGAGCGTGACAATCCCAGACGGATCTGGTCGAAATCGCCTTTCAGCGCGGGGTTTGCCGCATCGATGTGAAAAAAAAGGATTTTCCAGCTGCCGTCGACCCAATACCGCTGGGCTTTTCCAGCCGGACACAGCCAGATGTCCCCCGGGTGGATTTCGCCTGACATTTCATAGGTTTCGAAGACTCCGGTGCCGCCGACTCCAAAAATAACCAGATGGAAGTCGGGGTTCCTTCTGGAGATCCGGTATCCGGGGACCAGATCGCTGATGCCGGCAAAGAAGATACCCGCCCCGGTCAGTGGATTGGTCAGGCCCTCATCGGCAACATCCGGAAGGATCGGCAGAAACCGCTCCCGGCATGTTTTCGGGATGGTGCACTTATCGGTTATGTTTTTGGCGAACCCGGCCATTGAAAATCCTGATAATTCGCGATACGATAGCACAAATCAATCATCCATTCAGGAAAAATGAGTTTGCCCGGAAAGCATTTCAATCTTAACCGCACACTACTGGCGACATCCGCAATTTGGGCTGTGTCGGTCATTGTGGCGCCCTTCACAATGTCTGCCGGTGGCCCGGAGGGCCACAGCGTAACCCACCCGTCATTCACCACAGATGAGGTCCGGTTCTTCACCGAAAAGGTTCAGCCGCTGCTGGAGGAGCACTGTGTCCGCTGCCACGGGGGAAGAAACTCCAGGGGCGAGCTCAAGATCAAAAGCGAATTCCAGGTCATAAGCCGTCTCGGGATTGTTATCGGTGGCGCCCACGGATCGGCTTACAATCCTGAAAATCCATCCGAAAGCCTCCTGCTGCGCATGGTCAGTTACGAGGATGAGGACTACCAGATGCCGCCCGACGGGAAACTGCCGGATGATCAGCTCGAGATCCTCGACAAATGGGTGGCTATGGGGCTTCCATGGGATGCCGACACCATCGACCGCCTCGAACACCTCGAAGAAGAGAAGACAGAAGCGGGTTTTCCTCCGGGAGAAGTCACTGAAGCGGCGAAGCAATGGTGGTCCAACCGGCCTTTGACCAGACCCGACGTTCCGGCGGTGGACAACAGCGAATGGAGCCTCAATCCCATTGATGCCTTTGTCTACAGCCAACTGAAGGAAAAAGGCCTTTCTCCCAATCCGGAAGCTTCCCAGCGCACTCTTGTGCGTCGGGCATATTTCAATCTCATCGGCCTGCCACCGACACCTCAGGAAGTCGAGGCCTTTGCATCCGACACCTCACCCGATGCCTGGAGGAACCTGATCGAGGAATTGCTGGCGCGTCCCGAATACGGAGAAAAATGGGCACGTCACTGGCTTGATGTCGTCCGCTATGCAGAATCGAACGGCTTCGAGCGGGATTCGGAAAAAGCCTATATCTGGCGCTACCGTGATTACGTCATCAATTCCTTCAACGAGGACAAGCCATGGGACCGGTTCACCCTGGAACAGATCGCCGGTGACGAACTGGACGATCCGACAAAGGACTCCCTGATTGCAACCGGATACCACAGGCTGATGCAGTGGGATGATGAACCCGCTGATCGACTTCAGCACAAATACGACGTGCTGGACGACAATGTGCGGACTACCACTGAGGGATTCATGGCCATGAGTCTCGGATGCGCCCGCTGCCATGAACACAAGGCTGACCCGATCACTCAGGAGGATTATTACCGGTTCATGGCATTTCTCCACGGCGTGACTCCGATGTCCAAGCAGAACGTCATCGAAAAAGTGCCTGACCCGGATGCCACCAGGGCAGTGGAGAAGCGAAAGGCAGAAAACGCCCGTCAGCAGAACCAGATTGCCCGGAGAATCGAGAGGACCGAAAACCAGGCACGGGAATTATTCCTGGCAAAGGACCCATCGATTGCCAGGCTTCTGGATCCGGCACCGGTTGCCAATCCGGTCATGGTCGGTGTTTCCAGCGGGCAGCCAAGAAACTGGCACTACACAACCGAAAAGCCTTCCGGGGACTGGTTCGAGGTCTCCTTCCGACATGAGGAGAAATGGCCGCAGGCTCCCGCGCCATTCGGCAATGGACGTCCCGGCGGCGCCGGACACAATACCCAATGGACTTCCAGCGATATATGGATCCGCACATCCTTCCAGCTTTCCGAAGTGCCGGCAGCCGCTGAAATCCGCATCTTCCATGATGAAAATGCCGAAATTTTCCTCAATGGACAGAAAATTGCCGATTTCAACGGCTATGTGACAGACTATCGGTCGCAGCTTCTGAGTCCGGAGGCCATGCGGGCGTTCCAGACCGGACGGAATACTCTTGCCATCCACTGTCGGCAGACTTCCGGGGGACAGTTCATTGACGCCGGTCTCTACGTCGTGGACCGTCCTGTCCCCATAGCTGAACTTATTGCCCAGCGCGGAACGGAAATTTTTCCTGAGAAAAGGGTCGCCGCCTACCGCAATGACCTGCTGGCACTCGAAAAACTTCGGGAAGAGAAGTTCGAGCCGGGGATCCCTGCCATGATCGTGCAGGAGTATGGCGGCACCCCGGAAGATCTCCACGTGCACATCCGTGGATCGGCCCATGCCCACGGAGAGAAGGTCAGCCCCGGCTTTCCGGAAATTTTCGGCTACCCTGATCCTGAAATACCGCCTGTTGCAGCGGGCGCAGAAAGCAGCGGCCGGCGGCTTGCCCTGGCAAAGTGGATGACACGGGATGACAACCCGAGAACTTCAAGGGTTATTGTCAACCGCATCTGGCATTATCACTTCGGACGCGGCATCTGCCCGACCCCGAGCGACTTCGGGGTACTGGGAATGAAACCCACACACCCTGAGCTGCTGGACTGGCTGTCCTCCGAATTTGTGAGCCAGGGATGGAGTATCAAAAACCTCCATCGCCTCATTATGATGTCCAAGACCTACCGCTTGTCCTCCAGACCTGATGCGGCGTCCCTTGAAATCGACCCGGTCAATGACAATTTCTGGCGATTCAACATGCGGCGCCTGACTGCGGAGGAGATGAGGGACTCCATTCTCTCCGTGATAGGCAAGATCAACCTTTCCAAAGGGGGGCCCAGTTTCTTCCCGGTGCTGCCGGACGCCGTATTGGCCACATCCTCGACAAAAGACGGGAAGTGGGGTGAATCTCCTGAGGATGAGCTCTACCGGCGCAGTGTCTACATCAGGATCAAACGCTCTCTCCAGCCACCGGAGCTGATTGACTTTGACTTTGCAGACACCGATGCCCCCTGCCCTGTCCGGTTCACCACAACAGTCCCGACCCAGGCACTCAACAGCCTGAATTCAGGATTCATGAATGACAGGGCAACCGATTTCGCCAAAAGACTTATTCGCGACGTCGGACCTGGCGTCACGAAAGAACATGTCACCCACGCCCTCGAACTGGCACTCGGACGGCCGGCTCAGGAGTGGGAAGTCAGCGAATGCATGGATCTTTTTGCCAATCTTCGCCGGAATGGCGGGATCAGTGATATCGATGCCCTCGAGAGGTTCTGTCTCCTCGTCCTCAATCTCAATGAGTTCATCTACCTCGATTGACAGGATCAGAACGAATACAGGTGCCAATCCGAATTGAAAGAACTGCAGCATTTTAAAATACGAAAGAAAGAATCATGAATAATCAACCACCAGTCGGTAACTTCTGCGGACGGACCCGCAGGGAATTCCTTCATACCATCGGCGGAGGGTTCACCTCGGTCGCGCTCACCGGCATGCTGGCACAGGAAGGCTTTTTCAGTTCAGGCCTCGCCGCGGAATATGCCAACCCCCTGGCCCCAAGGCCCACGATGGTTAACGGCAAGGCCAAGAGTGTCATTTTCCTGTTCATGTACGGCGGGCCGAGCCATGTAGACACCTTTGACTACAAGCCAAAGCTTTACCCGCTGGATGGCAAAACTATTGAAGTGAAGACTTTCGGCAGGGGCGGCAGGAAAAATGAAGGCCGGGTTGTCGGTCCCAAGTGGTCTTTCAGCCCGCATGGGCAATGCGGCAAGATGGTGTCCGAGCTTTTCCCCCATATCGGCAGCTGCGCGGATGACATCGCTTTCATTCACTCCATGACGGCCGACTCGCCCATTCACGGCTCGGCCATGCTCATGATGAATTCCGGATCACTTCAAAGCGGCAAGCCGTCTCTCGGGTCATGGGTCAACTATGGTCTGGGCAGCGTCAATGCGAACCTCCCAGGCTATGTCGTCATGCTCGATAAAACCGGAGGACCGATATCCGGCGCCAAGAACTGGTCGAGTGGATACATGCCGGCTTCGTATCAGGGAACGGTCTTCCGCGCCAAAGGCGAACCCATCCTGAACCTCAAAAATGCCAACGACATGAACAGGCTCGAACAGCGCACGCTGCTCGACACCCTGCGGAGCATGAATGAAGGGCATCTCAAGGACCGGTTTGACAATTCCAACCTTGCTGCCCGCATTGCCAGCTTCGAACTGGCTTACAAGATGCAGTCCACAGCGCCCGAAGCGATCGACATCGATTCCGAACCCGAGCACATAAAGAGCCTTTACGGCATCGACAACGACCGCACCGAGGATTTTGGACGCAAGTGCCTGCTGGCCCGGCGACTGGTGGAACGCGGAGTCCGATTCATTCAGGTTTATTCCGGCGGCGCCCACAATGACGACAACTGGGACGCTCACGGGGATCTGAAGAAAAATCACGATTATCACGCCGGTAACACCGACAAACCCATTGCAGGACTCATCAAGGACCTGAAACAACGGGGGATGCTCGATGAAACACTTATCGTCTGGGGCGGTGAATTCGGACGACAGCCCACCGCCGAGTACGCTCAGGGCACCGGCCGTGACCATAATTCCTATGGCTTCACCATGTGGATGGCCGGCGGCGGCATCAAAGGCGGCTCTTCAGTCGGTGAAACGGATGAACTCGGAAGCCAGGCCGTCAGCAACCGCTTCCACGTCAAAAACCTCCACGCCACCATCCTGACCCAGCTGGGTCTCGATCCGAATAACCTGTCGTATTTCTACAATGGACTGGATCAGAAACTTGTTGGTGTCGAAGGAGCCGACCCGATCAACCAGATCATCGCCTGATAACCTGAACCCGAAATCAACTCTCTCCCTCTCCCTGCAGGAAGAAGCAATTTTTCAAGGCCCCACCCCCTCGGGACGGGGTCTTTTTCATTGCAGGGACACAGGGGTCACGGTGCCAGGTACGTTCCGACCGCGGTCCGGGTATCCACTGCGGTACCTGGCACCACTCAATGTGGCGGTACCAGGTACTGCCGGAGGGCAACCGGGGTGTTTACGGACGGGGGACGGGGAATGTGAAAGA
>JAUIAG010000260.1 GCA_030425355.1 Verrucomicrobiia bacterium | reverse complement strand
TTTCACCGACCAGTTTGAGTCATTCAAAACATTTCTTGCCGGGAGTATCCCGACCACCGGCGTGACAGCTGCGGGCTTCTACGCGGGAATCCGGAAGCGCTAGCCGCCACCCACGTCCCTTCTGAATGCGGGCCGGCCGGGCTGCGCGGATGGCATGGCTTCCGGGAGTGTGCGGTAAATTCAGCTTCCGCTGCGCCGCAGGCGGTGCACGAGAACCGACAGAATGAGCAGCAGCCCGACGATAATGCTTTTGAGTTCCTCGATCTGCCAGTATCGCCCGACGAACAGTCTGGTTTCGTGGATGAGGATCAGTCCGAGCACCGTCCCGGGAATGGTGCCGCGTCCGCCGAAAATGGAGGTTCCGCCCACCACCACGGCAGTGATCACGTCCAGTTCCATCGAACTGCCGGCGTCCGCTTTGGCCGTATTGAAGCGGGAAACATAGACGATAGTCGCAAGGCCCGCCATCAGACCGGAGAAGGCGTAGAGCAGGAACTCAATGGAGGCAACCGGGACACCGGCATAGACCGCAGCCCTGCGGTTCAGTCCGACAGCGTATATGTTCCTCCCCGCGACCGTGCGGGTGAGAAAGAGGACAGATCCTATGGAAAAGACCACAAAGGCCCACCCCGCCGGAGGCAGTCCACCTGCCTGGCCGCGCCCGGGCCATGAGAAGCCCTGCGGAAATCCGGATATGGACTGTCCCTGAGTCAGGCCTTCGGCCATTCCCCGAAAAGCGGCATAGGTCGCCAGCGTCACGATCAGCGGGTGCAGTTTCCAGCGTGTGATAAACACCCCATTGACGGATCCACATAGAACGCCTGTGATGCACGACGCGGCGTAGGCAAAGCCGATGCTGCCGGTTGAACGGAAAGTGAGACCGAAGGAGGCGGCGCACAGTCCCATGGTCGAACCAACCGAGAGATCGATGCCGCCGGTGAGAATGATCATGGTCATGGGAATGGCCAGCAGGGCCATTTCCCATAACTGCCGCGAGAGGAAAAGCTGGGACTTCAGTGCGAGAAAGTCGGGGACGAGAAACGCGGCAATGGCGAGGACGGTGACATTGAGCCCCAGCAGCACCAGCTCATGCCGGTATGTCTGGATGAATGAGTGCCGGCCGCGATGCTTCATGGCGCCTCCCTTCTGACTGCCATTCGGTGTGCCGCCTGATCGAGGATGACTGCAGTGAGAATGAAGCTTCCCTGAATGGCGCGCGTCCACTTTTCGGCCTCCTCACCGATATTCAGAAAAGTCAGCAGCGGTCGTATCAGGGTCATGAGCACGACCGCCAGCAGGACTCCACGCAGGTTGCCCCGGCCGCCGGAAATGGAAACTCCACCGACAACCACACAGGTCACAACCAGCAGTTCGAACCCCACGCCAATCCCGGACTCAATTCGCGGAAGCCTCGGCACATCCACCACCGTGGCCACCGCCGTCAGAAGCCCGGTCCACGCAAAGGCGAATATCCGAACGGCATCGGAGTTGATTCCCGTCATGGTGGAGGCGTAGGCACTGCTTCCGGTGGCACGGATACGCCAGCCCAGTGGCGTGTGGTTCAGCAGGAATCCGGTCACAATAATGACAACGCCCGCCACCCAGATGGAAAGTGGCAGCCCGATAAAACCGTATTTGGCCGCGTCGGAAAGCCATGATGGAAGATTGCCGATATTCTCGCCTTTCATCACAAGAGTGGTGAAGCCGCGCAGACAGGTCAGCCAGCCAAGTGTGACGATAATTGACGGGACGGCGCCGAAGGTGACCAGGAGTCCGGTCAGCATCCCCATCAGAGTCCCGGAAAGCAGCACCAGAGGAATCCCTATCCATGGACTCCAGCCCAGCAGGTCCGATGAGATCATCGAGCCCATGATCGCCGATAGGAAGGCCATCAGTGACCCGGTTGAAATATCAATCTCGCCGGTCAGCACCACCATGACAACGCCGCAGCAGACGATTGCGGCCGGAGCGCACCGGACCAGGATATCCTTCCAGTTCGTCCACGAAAGAAAACCGGGATCCACCATCGCCACCGCCATAACTGAAAGGAGGATAAGCCCGAGCAAACCGGATTCACGCCGGTGGAGGAGACTGCGGAGGATCGCTTGTGCATTCATGACCGGTCCTCCATGGCCGGGGCGCTGAATGCCAACTGCATGATGGATTCCTCGCTCGACTGGTCCCGTGTCAGGCTGCCGGATATCCGTCCCTCCCGCATGACGATGGTCCGGTCGGCAAGAGCAAGAATTTCGGAAAGATCGGAGGAGATCACCAGGATGCCCATGCCCCTGCCGGCCATGCGTCGGATCAGCTCGTGCACCTGGGCCTTGGCGCCGACATCCACCCCCCGGGTCGGCTCGTCGAGGATAAGTATCTTCGGATTCATGGCCATCCAACGCCCCAGAACCACCTTCTGCTGGTTTCCGCCGGACAGGGTTTCCACCGGTGCGGATGGATCGGATGCCTTGATCTGCAGATCGTGTATGGCATCTGTCACCAGCCCCGATTCCCACCCGGAATCGACGATGCCGATGGCACGGTGAAATTCAGCAGCGGTCAACACCAGATTGCGATGGATGGAGAGAGCGAGAACCAGTCCCTCGTGCTGCCTGTCTTCGGGGACCATGCCGAGCCCGCTGCGGATGGATTCCCGCACCCGCCTTCCGGGTAACAGCTCGCCCTCGATCCGCACACTTCCCGACTGGTAGCGGTCAATTCCAAATACCGCACGCGCCACCTCCGATCTCCCGGACCCCACCAGACCGGCAAGACCGACAATCTCGCCCGCATGAACCGACAGGGAAATGTCTTCAAAAGCACCGGAAAGGGTCAGTGCGTTGACTTCGAGAAGCGGCGGCGGCTTCTGTCCCGTACTGATTCCGGTGGTGCCGGTCGGTGGATCCGGATCAGTATCCGGCTTTTTCCGGACACGGACGGGGACATCCCGACCGACCATGGCGCGAATGAGGGCCGGTTCGTCAATGTCCCCGGCCGGACAGGTGAGAACATGGCGACCGTCCCGAAGAACTGTGACCGCGTCGGAGATGCTCAGAACTTCATGGAGTCGGTGACTGATAAACAGGATGGTCACTCCTTCGGCCCGGAGGTCACCCAGAATCTCCAGCAGCCTTGAAGATTCCCGGGGTGTCATCGATGCGGTCGGCTCATCGAGAATCAGTACGCGGCAGTCCTGGGAAAGAGCCCTTGCCATGGCGACCATCTGCCTGTCCGCCACCGAAAGGTCCTCAACAGGCCTGAAGATATCAAAATCCTGACCGAATCCAGCCATCCACCGGCGGGTTTCGGTCGCCATCGCATGGTGATCGAGCCTCCATCGCCCGCGGCGGATTTCCCGCCCCACAAAAAGATTCTGAACCGTGTTCATATCAGGAAAAACTGTCGACTCCTGATGAATCACCGCAATTCCATGGGATGCCGAATGAGCGACACTGCCAAAATCAAGTGCTTCTCCATGAACGAGGACTGATCCGGCATCCGGTGTGATGTTACCCGACAGACACTTGATCAATGTCGATTTGCCGGCTCCATTCTCGCCACAAATCGAATGAATGGTGCCGCTGGCGACGGAAAAGGACACATCACTCAGGGCACGGACTCCGCCGTAGTTTCTGGCAACTGATGAAATCTCAAGCGCGTTCATGGATTTTCAGGGCAGACATGCGAAGGGCTACTGTCGTCGGGCAAGGGTGGTCTTCTCGTAATCCCGGACCACATCGAGCCACCCGGACTCGCCGGGAACATGCTGGCTCAGACAGAAATGATTCCACAGCACCCCGTACGGCATGGTTTTCATCTGCTCCATGAGAGCAAGGCGGCCGGTGTAATCCCCTTCGATTTCCATGGCACGCAGGGTTCCGGATGGCTCCAGCATGGCGATCATCAGGGCCTTGAGCATGTTCCGTGTACCGATGACCCACGCAGCTATGCGGTTGATACTGGCATCAAAGAAATCCAGCCCGATGCGCACATGATTGAAATAATCACCCCTGGCAACTTCCCGGGCGATTTCCTGAAGTTCGTCGGTGAGTGTGACCACATGGTCACTGTCCCATCGGACGCCCCGGCTCACATGGAGGAGAATCCCCGGCACATATGGGGCCACTGCGCTGATCTTGTCGGAAATGACTTCGCCGGTGTGAAAATGCCCGGCATCAAGACACAGGAACTTCTGACGGGTAATGGCATATCCCAGGTAAAACTCGTGTGATCCGGCCACATAACTCTCGCTCCCGATGCCGAAGAGTTTGGCCTCCACGGCATCAACCGCATGCCCGGGATCAATGGTTTCCCGAAACACCTCATCCAGGGACTGCATCAGTCTCTCACGGGGACCTTTCCTGTCAGCCGGAGTGTCCTTATACCCATCCGGCACCCAGAAATTGGTGACGGTTGGATACCCGGTCTGTTTTCCCATTTCCTTGCCGATAGCCCGACAGGCTTTTCCATGCTCAATCCAGAATCGTCTGACTTCAGCCCTGTGGCTTGCCAGTGTCCACCCATCGGCAGCCATCGGGTGTGCAAAGTAAGTCGGGTTGAAATCCAGACCGACATCCGTCGCCTTCGCCCAGTCAATCCAAGCCTGAAAATGATCGACCGATATTTCATTCCGATCGACTTTCTTTCCCTGAAAGTCCCCGTATGAGGCATGGAGGTTAAGGCGTTTTGTACCGGGAATGAGTGAAAAGGCTTTTTCGAGATCACTCCACAGCTCGTCGATATTCCGTGCCGCCCCCGGATAGTGACCGGTCACTGCCAGACCACCGCCAAGTTCTGAATCCAGTGCTTCAAATCCACGGACATCATCGCCCTGCCAGCAGTGAAGGGAAACCGGAACCATCGCCAGTTTCCTGAGCGCCGACTCCGCATCGACACCCAATTCCGCAAAGGACTCCATGGCCCAGCTCACCTGTTCGTCGGAATTCATCGCCGGTAAAATAAAGGATCAGTCTCCAAAACTGAATGACAAACCGCACGGAACCATTGCGATTGCCGAAGCGGCCGAAGCTGACAACCCGGGGTCACAACACCGGCAACTGAACATCCCCTGGCCCGTGCGCCGCGATGCGGCGGGAATGGATAGCACCATCACACGCAGCCGGGGGTTGCATGTGGTGCCTGATTCACGGAAAAAGGCGTCCACCGTGGCTGGCAGACGCCTGATCAGTCATGGACGCATCAATGTCCATGAGAGAGAGTGATGTTGACTCAGAAGCTGGAATTTCCGGTATCGCTCAATGGTTCCTCGACGAGGATGGCGCGGAAGTATCCGTTTTCCGGAATGGTGTCGATTTCGGGGTCGACCAGGAGATACCCCTCCTCGCGAATGACCCGCTGGTAGACGATGCTCCAGTTTTCAAGGTCCTCAGTTCGTTCGAGGATGAGGCGGTATCCGGGTTTCACCAGCATTTCGAACCTGAGTGTCCGTGTGAGGAAGCTGCCGGCTGTTTCTGCGGAGGCGGCTTCCGGCTTGTCGGTGAGAATCCTGAGGTTGTATCGCTGCTCAAGCCGTGAGTCCACGGCGGCAGGTATTCCATCGCGGGCATCGGCGATCACCGAGTCATTGAAGGCATACTGGAACCATGACAGTGATGAATCCGGAAGCACATCGGTGACACCGTCGAGTCCGAACGCCGAATTGTCGCCGTAGCAGAGGATGTCGTAGCCTTCGACGGCCGTTCCCAGAAGCCCGCGTTCGAAGCGGATTTCCGCGTCGGTTCCAATGACCGCGACCACGGCGGCGGAGACAAACTCCCAGGACCAGTCGCTTCCGGTTCCGGTATACCGGAATATGAATTCTCCCTGGATCATGTAATCCGCGCCGCCATTGCGAATTGCGAATCCGGTGGACGGGTCACGGTCGGCGTCGAGATAGAATGTCTGCCCCCATGAGAGCTGGATGTCGCTGTCATTGCGGAAGGCGATGTAGGCGAACTCGTCGTCATGCCCCAGCCACAGATTCCTCCAGTCCACTTCGGTTCCGGTGGCATCCACGTCGGACGGGTCATAGGCGGCCGGGGGCACTGCGCCCCAGTCACCAAGTATGCCGTCCACAGCGATGTTTCCAACCCGCGCGGAACGCCCGAATCCGGCAAGGGAACCGAGCACTTCCACATTCACCGTTCCCGGCTGTGACGAGCCATCCGAATCATTGGCGACGTAGGTGAATGAATCCGTGCCGGTGAAGGTGTCCGACGGCTCGTAGAGAACAGTGTCATCGGTCAGTGTCACTGTGCCCCCACCCGGCTGGGATGTCAGCGTGTATGTCAGCGCATCATTCTCCGCGTCGTTGCCGATCAGGCGGATGATTCTCGGGAGTCCGCGGCGCGTGGTCACCGAAATATCCTGGACTGACGGCCGTGCATTGCCGGTCTGACCATCCGGACGCCAGACGAGGCCGCGCCCGTCATCCGGGAACAGGTCACGGTCATTACCGGAAGCATAGGCCTCATTCGCGGCCAGCAGCTGAATACGGATTATCGCCGGATCTCCCAGAGCAGAGAGAGGGATGCATGCCTCGACGCGCATGGAATTCCGGGCGACCTCGACATTTCCGTTAGCCGTCCAGCTCCAGCTGGATCCATTGCCGGTGTATCGGTAGAAGATTCCGGACTGCAGCAGGAACTCCGCACCGACCTGGCCGACCCGGTAACCGGATTCTGCATTGGCGTCGGTATCGAAGTAGACATTTTCAGCCCAGCTCTGCGGGTAGTTGCGCCAGCTGTCGAACGAGAGGTAAACAGCTGACTCGTCTCTTGTCAGCCAGAAGGAATTCCAGTCAAGCGCGCCGGCCACGACATCTCTGGGATCAGCTGCAAACCGGGTCACGTCGGACCAGTCATCAAACTGACCGTCGATGACTATGCCGCTTCCTGTTCCCGGTGAGTCGTTGAATGAGTAGACAACCCTCTGCACCGCCCCGTTTTTAATGTCGGGGACGAAATCTCCGCCGGACGAGCCAAAAGCGGCGTTGTCACCGTAGAAGAGGATATTCATGGCTTCGGGACTGCCGATGAATGAGAGAGGGAATCCCATCTCAGCGATATTTCCGGCAACAGCGGAGGGGACTTCCAGCAGCGGCTCCCATGACCATGTTGCACCGTCACCCGTGTATCGGAACAGGCTGCGGCCATTGATCATGTAATCCGCGCCCAGTCCCCAGAAGCTGAATCCGGTACCTCCATTGAGGTCGGTGTCCAGGTAGAGGAGGAACCCCCAGTTCAGGGTCAATGGGTATTCATTGACGTAAGCCAGGCACAATGAGGTTTCGTCGTGATCGATGCGCAG
>JAUIAG010000259.1 GCA_030425355.1 Verrucomicrobiia bacterium | reverse complement strand
GGTGCAGGCAGTGATTTCCCTCTGCTCAGAAAACGCCTTTTTCGTGGACATAGATCAGATCACCACTCTCAAGGACAGGGTTATCGGCCTGTCCCATGATAATTTCATACACATGGACTTCGATGATCCTGACCCCGCCTTCGGTCTGCCTCCGTATGACAACCTTTCGCATATTTGCCTGTTTGGAGAATCCCTCAGCATGGGCGATTGCGTCGGGTATCAGTTTTTTCATGATTTGTCCCGGTATGGCTGTCCGGAGAGGTAGCCAGACGAGGCCGCGGGTGCGCCCGGGAACATCAACGGAGGGCGGGTTTTCCAACCCGCTTTGAAAGGAGGGCGGACATTCCTGTCCGCCTTTGCTAGAAGCCAGCGGACTGGAAAGTAAGCTCTCCTTTGAAAAGCCGCTCTCCAGTATGAACTGCCCATCGCGCAGTTTCGCCTTCACGGGATTCTCCCGGATATACTCCGCCACCTTGAAAAAGTGCCGTTCATTCCGGATCAACCGATCCCAATACTCATCCTGCCATAGCGTCCCTGCCTTCCCCATCCGTTTGTTGATCACCCGCGCCGTGAATTCCTTCCACGACTTCAGAATCTCCGGCAAAGAGTGAGCCCCCAGCGGACGAAACAACACATGCACATGGTTCGGCATCACCACGAAAGAGGCGAGTTTGTATCGTTCCCCGTCAAAGTGCCGCAACGCATCGCTGACGATCATCGCGTTGGCGGGATCCTTCAGCACGCACGATCCGCTCCGGGACCAATGTCTTCTCGACGGTGCCTTGATCAATTTTCGGGAAGTTGCCTGCCGTCGATCTTGCGTTCTTCTTGTAGTATCGGCGGCACCGTTCTGCGAGTAGCCACTCGATCAGGACTTTCGGACGGGTTCTCTCAGTGTCGACCCGAACGCGGATCAAAAGGTCTGGGAAGATGGCGAAATCCTCGGGTCCCTCGTAAAGCGCGGCCAAACCAAAGTAGTCCGCTGTGTTTGCCCGTTCTATGAAGATGTCGCCAGACCTGAGCCACATGTCTCGCACTCGGTGAGGATCGGCGCAGGTGACCTTGGTGTTCTCCATGGAAAAATCGCGCTGGGTTACTGCGGTAAGAGTGAGTGTGCGAATCCCGTCTTCGTCGGTCGTCACCTTTGCCGAATGTCCATTCCGGAGCGGCTCGCGTAACAGACTGACCAACTCCGCCACCTCCCAGCTTTCGGGGACAGGGCCGATTTCGGTTTGTTTTTGGGGTTCGTGGCGGAGGCCTTTGGTGAAGGGCTGGTGCATGAGGGCCATTTTCAGCTCGGTGGTGGTCTGAATGATCCGCTCCTGCGCTTCGATCGCCCGCTGCGGCGTCGAAAGGATGTGCGCAATTTTCTTCTTGGGCGTAGAGCAGACCGGAACCGTTGACCAATTAACTCCCTGATCGATGATGTCAGTGATTCTCAGAAACCGAATGTCGCCCGATTTCGCAGCCTTTGTGGTCAGACCGTATTGAGGCTTCTCCGCAAGATCTTTCAGCGGCATGACTTTCCAGTCGGGCGCGATCGTTCCAATATCTGATTCGACCAAACTCATACCTTCGAGGTTCTCCAGAATCTCCTTCAGCGCCTTGTCCGTCTCCGACCGGAGCGGGGGTTTTCCAAAGCCCGTTGTGATTCGAGGGCGGGGTTGGGAAAGTCCCCGCTCCGTTTGGGTTTGAATCGGAGGCTGGGATGTGATCGCTCCGGTGGTTGCCCTTCGTGCTCACTCCGCGCCTCCTTCCTCGCTGCCGCATTCCTCCTCACCCTTGGCGAGCCCAAGAACCTGGGCATCAAAATCCGAGACGTAGAGGCGGTCCTGGACGATGCGGTATTTTTCGAACTCGGATTCGGCGTGGGCTTTGGCGATTTCGGCGGTGACCTTGCCCGAGTCCTGGAGGATTTCGCGGTCGGTGGCGGCGATGAAGCGGTTGAGCCGTGTTTCCCAGTCCTGCATGGTCATGGGGATCTGCCGCTGGGCCATGTCCTCAGCGACGTCGAGGTAGGCGTTCACGAGACGCGAGAGCTGGGCCATTTCCGGTTCGGTCAGGTAGTTCTTGGCGACGCTGACGTCGAACTTCTGGATTTTCCCGTGGGGCGCGTCCTTCCAGGTGGTCAGGCCCATATGCGGTTTTCCGGCGTCGGCGCGGTCCACGATGACCTCGGCGGCGGTGTGGCCGTGGATGGCCCAGTGGAGCTTGTTCTGCACGGTGGCGAAGAAGCGCTGGGTGGCCGTGGCGCTGCGGTCGTAATCAATGGCGGTGGCGTAGATGTCGGTGATTTTCTGGTAGAACTTGCGCTCGCTGAGGCGGATCTCGCGGACGCGCTGGAGCTGCTCCTCAAAATACTGTTTGGTCAGGACCGTGCCGCCGGACTTGAGGCGCTCGTCGTCCATGGCGAAACCTTTGACCGTGTATTCCTTGACCACGGTGGTCGCCCACTTGCGGAACTGCACGGCGCGCTCGGAGTTGACCTTGTAACCGACGGCGATGATGGCAGAGAGGTTGTAGTGCTGGGTTTCGTAGGATTTGCCGTCGGCGGCAGTTATCCGAAATTTTCGGATAACTGACTTTTCCTCCAATTCGCTGTCCTTGAAGACCTTCTGAAGGTGGTAATTGATAGTCCGGACATCGACATCGTAGAGTGCGGCCATCATTTTCTGGCTGAGCCAGACGTCCTCATCCGCATAGATCGCCTCGACCCCGCCTTCGCCCTTCGCCGTGACGAAGGTGAGGTATTCCGCCGCGGAGGAACGCGTGATGGAGGTTTCCTTGCTGGCAGGCTTCTTTTTCATGCGCCGACTCCCAGTTGTTTCAGAATCTCCCGGAGGGCCTTGTCGGTTTCCCGAGCCTCGGCCTCGATGACCTTCAATTCCTCGACGATCTCCGCGATGGGCCGGTAGGTTTCTGCATCGCTGGTGCGGATGTAGCGGCTGGGGGAGATGTTGTAGTCGTTCTTCTTCAACTCGGCGTGATCGACGATGCGGCTGACTTTTTCCTCCTCCTTCCACGCGATGAGGGTGTCGGCATTGCGCTGAATGCCTTCCTCCGGGATGAAGTTCTTGGGGTCGCCCTTTTCGAAGACCTGGCTGGCGTACATGTGCTGTCCCCAGCCCCAGTCGGCGGAGGATTTGCCGGGGAAGCGGCCGAGTTCATCGGCATCGGTGAACCAGACCTGGTTCCACATGGGATGATCCTCCCTGCGGGACGCTCTGCGGAGTGGCTTCGCATTGGAAAACCCGCTGCCGCGCCGGGCAGTGGCGACGAAACGGTCGAAGGTGCGGAGCCTGCCGCCCTTGTCCCGGAACTTCGGGTTCTTGAAGGTGTCGCCGATCTCGATCTGGACATGTCGTGGATGATCATGTTCATGTTGGCCATGGCCCAGGTCTCGTGGATGTGTTCCTGCCCGTGGTTTCGGATGAAGTTCGCAGGTTGGAAAACCCCCGATGCTTTTCGATCTCGCATTTCACTAGGAGGCCGACGGAGCCGCAGGTGGGGTCGTCGATTTCCATGCCGGGCTCGGGCTGGAGGACGCGGGACATGATGGTGCCGACCTGGGGCGGCGTGTAAAACTCCCGGCGCTCTGGCCGCTGCCCTCGGCGAACTTGCGGATGATGGAGCATGCGGCGTCCCAGATCCGGGATTCCTGGGACCTTTCCTGATTTTTCGGTTCTTTGTTGGCTCGTATGGGTTTCTTCCTCATTGAAAACAGAAATCTCCGACGCGATGTGGTGGAGATTACGTGGACATCTATATCAATTAATCCAGGAATGGCAAGCAAAATCACCTACATAAGTCCCCAATAGACTCTGTGGATATCCTTTAAGATTTAGGCGATTGTGCAAAAATTGATCGGCGACCCCATTGGTATGTGGGTATGGTGGTGAGATCAAGATCACAGACTCCCCCCGGTCTCCGGGAAATTGTCTCTTCAAAAAGAAAATTTGTTACCTCTCGGTCGAACGGTAACGAAAAATGCGGTAAACACATCAGATTACGGCCTGGCCGTCCGTTTCAGGAGACTGGGGACGGTTTTTGGGTTCCAGACTGTTCGTCTGGATTTTGTCCGAATTTGCCTGAGATGGGGTTCTTTGGCTATTTGTCGTAGCGAAAGTCCATTTTTCCGAAGCTGAGTAATCAGGCGAATGGTTTACAGTTCGTATTTTTCAGGTGTCAGAAATCCGTTGTTGGATATATAGCCAGAAGGTACTTTGCCGCCGGTCTTCATGCTTTTTGAGTGTTTATGATCCAGGGCAAGGCGTGTCCTCTCACTGATCTGATTTCTTTTCTTTCGAACTCAGACAAAACGGCAAGCATTCTGAAAACCATTTTTCCAAAAGCTGATGTGGTATCAATGTTCTCAGAAAGTGAAACCGGATCTGCTCCCTGTTTTTCCGGGCTGGATGCTATCGGTTCCAGGAGGCAAAATCGCTAAAACCCGCTCTGCTGTTGGCTTTTCGTCGTTTTTGCTATTTTAAAGCCCGTTTTGTAAAAATGTAAATGTGAGAATTTGTATTGATAATGGCTGTTGTTATTCTAGCGTAGACTCATGTATATTGATGTGGTCCCCAACAGAAACTCGCCTCCCTGTATTCTCCTCAGAGAGGCTTTCAGGGATAAGAGCGGTAAAGTCCGCAAGAAAACTGTCTATAACCTTACCAGCCACATCACTGTGGAGCAGGCTGCCCGGATCCGCAGATTCTCAAAGACAAGTCTCCTGCCGACACCGCCCTGGACCAGGCTTTTGATACCATTTCCTCCACTTCCCACGGTCACGCCCATGCTGTGCTCGAGACCATCAATCAAATTAAATAAAACCCGCTCCTCTGTCAGGACGACACCCTTTTTCCGGGCGATGTCTGGCATTTGTCAATTTCCTCCACCGGCCTCGATGATGCGGAAAAACCGGTTGGGTTCTTTGCCGACATTGATTGTCAATTCATCCAGGTTGGTGAGGGCTCTGCGATTGGAAGAAACGGGATCCCAGTTGTCGGATTGGAGATCGAGACTGCTTTCAACGACATAGGTGGCACCAGGTTCGGTTGTCCATTGGAGAAATACTTTGTCCTCGTCAGGTGAGAATGAGAATTGGGTGAAGGTGAGTGGTTCCGGGAGTGTGCCCACTTCACGAAGCCGGTATGTGGCAGAGGAATCGTATTGTAAGCCGGGAACCGGCGTGGCGTGAGCATTGCTGTCTGAAAAAGTGGGTTCACCAATGGCTTCCCATACCGATCCATTCTGCACTTCGAGGACGTATTTTCGGCCTGGGACTGCCTGCCAGATGAGCATGGTGAGTGCTTCACCTTCCAGTACTGACACAATACGACTCGTCGGTGCAGAGACCGCCATGCCTGATGGGATGACAGCCACCAGGGTATCCTCGGGGTGATCATGGACCAGAGGAGAAGTGATCGTCAGTGGAGATACAGAGGATACGATGTGGATTTCCTGAGTGGGTTCGCCCGGTGCGATAATGATCGACTGCCCAGGTTGAAACCAGGTTCCGACCCGTCCGGCCATCTGATCCGGCCACAAGGATGGAAGGTCCAGGATCGGCAACGCTGTGGCTCCAGAGAAGACCTCTGATGTCAATCCGGATGTGGGAGTCAGGGTGAGCGGATGGAAGGACCTTGGCACGCTCCTTGCCTGAGTTTCGGAATTTTGTGAACTGGTGAGTGGGAGGGCGTCGTCCGGGGTATCGATCCATGGAATCCAGTTCTGACCATCGAACTGTTCGATCACACCATCAGCGCTGTTCCTGAGAAGAAGCGCGTCCCCGAGAGTGTCAAAGATCCATTCCTCGTCTCCGATCGTGGCATCTGACTCCGGGTCAATGTTTTTGATCGCCCATAAGAATGGAGGGATGACGCGGGCTGGCGTGCGGGAACGAAGGTTGTGAAAGGCTGTCTCAATATCAGCTGCCGTCGCACGCAGTCGCGACGTGATGCCATTGTCGAACGCGATCAGATGGTTTCGGGCCGTGGATCCATCAGCGAAACGCGTCAGATGCTGGTTCATTCTCACGGCTCGGGGTCCCTCGCCGGATACTTCAAGAAGTGCCTTTCCTCCGGACAGATACTCGGCAATCTGGTCAATTTTAGTCTCAAAAAGCGACTGGCCCTTGAGAATCCATGTCACGGTCTCGGGGTGCTGGAGACCGCAGCAGTCCATCAGAACATCGTAGAGTTGGCGGGCTGTTTTGGGGTCGAGCGGAGTACCATCGAGAAAGGAGAAATGGACCCAGTCAATATCGCCGGAAATATACTTCAGGACGCCTTCACTGTCGGCCATTTTCGGGATGAAAAGGTTCCGCCCATTCCCGGAGGTGGAATAGGCATCGAATTTGAAGTTCCGGGTGGGCCCGCCCTGACCGGCAGGGTCCGGGATACCATTGTCCCGGTAATTCCGCCTGACCGGAATGCCGTCGAGTTCCCACTGCCGGAAATTCGGATAATATTTACTGAATTCCTTGCGCCTTTTTTTCGCTCTGGCGAGACAGGCATTGAGGACTTCGGGAGGCTGGTTGATGAGCCGGGTCACCAGAACGTCGTCGGGCTCCGGCCAGAATATGGCAGTGACACCCTTCAGATTGACCGGGCTTCCGTCGCTGCCTGGCAGGGTGGGGATGGAATCCCCGAGAAGGAGCAGGTCGATGTCTGAAATACCCTTGGGCTTCATGGCTTCAACCTTCCAGACGGCGACTTTCCGCTGGTTGATGAGTGAATAGGAAATCGGGGCTCTTTCCCGGGCATAGCCTTTGACGCCAAAAGCTTTGAAGACCTTCTCAAAGGCGCGGAGGTCCTCGGGACCGGGACCGAAAGCTGCAAAAGTGGTGGAATCAGAAAGTGGTCCCGACTTGAGAAGCCGCAGGGCTGCTTCCTGGTCAGTGAGTGAGGGTCCAATCTGGTTGTTGTCGAGCAACCTGAGGGCTTCGGTCCCATCGACATATTTGGTGAATTTGACTTCAGAGATTGCTGCGGTGATGACCTCCATTCCAACATGGCCTGATACGTTGCCCCACATTTCCGCAATTCTGGCCGGGTCATCGTCCTCGTAGGCTTCGGTGACTCCATTAAATAGAAAAAAGGTTGCGTTGCGGGTGTATTCGAGAGCGGCCTGAGCTTCGTCCTGCGAAAAGGGAGCGCGCGCAGTTGCCAGCAACGCAGCACGGCGGGCAACTTCGCCCGCGAGGGATTGGATGAACTCCTCTTTCTGTTCCGGAGTCATCTCCGCCCAGGTGTTGGCGACAAGTCCTGCCGCTTCCCATACGGCCCGGGAAGCCTCACCCATCGCATTGGCCAGA
>JAUIAG010000258.1 GCA_030425355.1 Verrucomicrobiia bacterium | reverse complement strand
CTCGCATGCGACTTGAACTCCGGGGCCGCATCCCGACCGCACTCGATGCTGCGGCGGCTTAACAGATCCGAATACAACAACACTGTCCGCGACCTTGTCGGCATTGATTTTTCACCCGCGGATGCCTTTCCGGAGGACCCTCCGGCTCATGGATTTGATAACGTCGGATCGGCACTTTCAGTTTCACCCATCCATGCGGAGATGTATCTCGACGCGGCCCGTGAGGTCATCAGTCGGGCATTTGGTCCGGAAAAAAGACCGCAAACTTTCGGATGGCACATGGAAGTTGAGACTGCCCATGTCACCAACCGCTTTGAGGGCCGCCGCAGTGCCGGCAGCGACGAATACTGGGTCAATGATCCTCATCAGTCGCATCGGTATATCATGAAGGGCGGCGGTAACCGCGTTGAAGGAGACTTCCTTGTCCAGCGTCATGAGCGCGATGGTCAGTCCGGGTTCAGGTGGTTCAGGTTCCCCGCACCCGGGATTTACCGCATCTCTGTCCGTGCCGCGGCGGCCATTCCCGACCGCAGCAGGGTTGTTGCAGCCGCCATTTCCATTCAGTTGAACAAACAGCTGGAGAACTGGGAAAAGAAAGGCCACTCTCCGGAGCAGATCGCCGAACTCAGGGCACAGTGGATCGGGGACAAGGCACCGGAAATTCGCCGCCACTTCAATTCAGAGCCGTGGTATGATTACGGTCCGCCGCGAATGAAGGTTGCCACGGCCGAGGGGGATATCATTGGTGAAGTCGATGTCACCGCCGATCCTGAATCCCCGCATGTCCATCACTTTGAATGTGAAATTGATCCCGACCGCCATGCAGGAATCAACGTCATCAATAATTACCATATCCCCGGAGTGCTCGAAAATTTCTGGTTTCAGAACAGGGAGGAATTTCCCAGGCCGGAGCTTTTCGTGGACTGGGTGAAGATAGAGGGGCCGTTGGTATCAGAGTGGCCCCCGGAGTCGCGCCGGCGCGTTCTTTCCCCAGCCGGTGATGGCCCCGGGGAAAAAAGGGCCTCGCGGATCCTCGAATCCTTCATGCGTCGCGCCTGGCGTCGCCCGGTGCAGTCCCGTGAAGTGGATGCCATGGTGAAACTTTATTCCCGGTCCCGGAAAGATGGTGCATCATTCGAGGATTCCCTCCGTCTGCCGCTGGCCGCGATCCTCTGTTCCCCTCATTTTCTCTACCTGCATCCCCCGGGGGAAGATCAGGCTGGCATGACCAGGCCGTTCGCCCTGGCCTCCCGGCTCAGTTATTTTCTCTGGAGTTCAATGCCGGATGAGTCCCTGTTCAAACTGGCGGAGTCTGGAGAGATTCTCGAGACAGGTGTCCTTCAAAGGCAGGTCGACCGCATGCTGGCGGACCCCCGCAGTGAAGCCCTCATCACAAATTTTGCCGGTCAGTGGCTTGGGCTGCGGAAAATCGGTGCCAACCCGCCCGTGGAGACTCTCTTTCCGCGCTATGACCGCCACCTGGAAATCTCATCTGTTGAAGAATCTCTCTCATTCTTCCGCACCATCCTGCGTGAGGACAGGCCGGTCAGTGATTTCCTGGCCAGTGACTACGTCACCATCAATGAGCGGCTGGCCCGATTTTACGGAATTCAGGGCGTCCGCGGTGATGCTTTCCGGAAGGTCGACGTTCCACCTGGAATTATTCGTGGCGGGCTGCTGACCCAGGCCAGTATCCTCACACTCACTTCCAATGGCACAAGAACCTCTCCGGTGATCAGAGGCACATGGATCCTCGAGAATATTCTCGGGAATCCTCCTCCGCCGCCACCGCCGGATGCGGGCGACATCCAGCCTTCTGTCCCCGGAATCGACAAGGCCACAGTCAGGGTCCGGCTCGAGGCCCACAGGAAAATCGAACAGTGTGCCCGATGCCACAGAAAAATTGACCCACTCGGATTTGCCCTCGAGAATTTCCACGCCGACGGGGCATGGCGCGATCGCGAAGGCTTCGGATACCAGGGGCGCATCGGCAGAAATGACCCGATCATCGACGCATCAGGGCAATTGCCCGATGGCCGTGCCTTCAAGGGCGTCCGTGAACTCCAGCAGATTCTCCTCCAGGACATCCAACATTTTGAAAAGTGCCTGACTGAGAAACTCGCTGTTTACGCGCTTGGCAGGGCCCTGACCTATGAGGACCGGCCATGGATAAAGTCCATGGTGAGGAACATGCCCTCTCACGGCCATTCGATCCGGGGACTCATCAGGGACATTGTGACCTCGCCGCAGTTCCTTCCGTGATTTTGTTTCAGTGGTGCCCGGTGGTATAGTGTAAGGGACGCAATAAATCATGAACATCGTGAATTCCATCTGCGGAAGAAAGCTATTGATGGGCCTTCTGATCTGGTTCGGAGTTTTGTCGGCATCCGCGCAGCCTATCGTCATTGCTGATATCTCCGATGACAGAGACACGGCGGCAGATGAACTGCTCCTCGCTGCCGCTGAAATGGGCAGGATCCGGCTGGCGGGATTTGTCGTGACCCACACCGATGAGGCAGTGCAGCGCGAGGTCATGCAACGCCTGAACAACCTCGTTGCGACCAGTCGGCTCACCGGCTGCTGGGTCATGGCCGGCGCTTCCGAGCCGCTTTCACTGCTCCGTCGGGCTCTTCCCGACGGCCGAATCGCATGGAAGCCGGTCCGCGCTTCTGCCGCCGTTATCAAAGCAGCGGGTCGACTTTCGCCTGACAGGGATGAAAGGATCCATTACCTGGCAGGCGCACAGCTTTCAACACTGGCACATGCTCTTCTGCAGAATCCCGTCCTGATCCCCCGATTTCATATCACCGGCCCGTTTGGAGTCCGTGAACCCTCCGGGGATGTCCTCACCGATCGCAGTGCATGGATCACCCTCGTCTCATCGGGTATGGAATTTTCCAGCTGGCAGTCCCCCGGTCAGCCCATAGCCTTTCATCCGGGTCAGTTGTCAAGAAGCCCCTTTGCGGATGAATGGCTTTTGAAAAGGCTGTGGACCCGCAGTGCCGGCGACGGATTCGTCGATGCGCCTTCCGAATCCACCGATCCGCTGCTGGTGGCGGCCGCCATGATCGTCTTCCCCGAACTATACCGGATCGATGAGCGATTCAGCGTGTCGCTGAACAGGCCCGTTCCCGATCCTCCCGTTACGAATAATAACAAGGACTCCAACTCCAGCGATGATGATTCAACGGACAGTAACGGTGAAGATCCTGGTGGGAGCGGGAAAAGTGATTCCGCCCCGGATTCGGTTTCATCAGCTGAAAAGGCAGATGCCGGACAAACCAAAGGGAACAACGACCGGAATGATCAGGGATCCCGCACTGCAGTGAGACAAGATGCTGACCCCCGTCTCTCACTCGATGATCTCGAGTGGACCGCATCCTCCGAAGGAAAATTCAGGGTGGTGCGCTTTCCCGATCCCCTCAGGACGGGAACCGAGGTTGGATCACTCTTCAGGCAGTGGGGCGCCCTTCGCTTCCGTTCCATGCCGCGACAGGTTTTCATCGATGGGGATTTTGCCAACGGAATCACTGATCTGGCCATTGTCATGAGAGCTCTTTACGCCTCCGGTATCAACACCCTCGGCTTCGGCGTTTCCTCCTTTCCAACCCAGGGTCTCAATTTCCTTGAGACCGTTCAGACCGGGAATTCATGCCTGTCCATGATGCTCCTCAATGAAGTCCAGCTCGAAAGGAACATGTTCATGGGCTCCCCTCCAATGCGTTTTGCGCCGGCACGGGGTGATTCGCCCTACTACTCGGCGCGGGATGCCATTGTCCTCGCTGCCCGGTCCGTGCCTCCCGGTCGCAGGCTGCACGTCATTGCCAGTGGGCCAATGACAAATATCGCACTGGCACTCAGAGCGGATCCATCCATTGCCCCCCGCCTCCACGTGTGGTTGACAGGCGCGCGCCCTGGCAATGAATCCGGCGAAGGATGGGTGGCCGGATCACCTCACTATTCAACTGATCCACAGGCCTTCTCCATTGTCATGAACTTCCCCGGACTGACGCGCACTGTCATCCCGGACAATATCGAGGACCCGTGGATCCTCGAGCGCAGGGATTACTTCACAGCCATTCAGGGAGCTGTTGACGGTGGATGGCGTTTCATAGGAAATTACTGGGACGACTTTCTGAATGTCCGCCCCGGGAATGCTATCGGACTGACACGTGACCGAGCCTTTTTCAATGAAACGGCGCTTATTGAAATTCTGATAGCGCCCGAGGCTGCCACATACAGGCCGGCCGGATTTGGCGACGGGTCCTTCCGGAAAAGCGGCGGCACCTACTGGGTTGAAAAACTGGATATTGATCAGCTCAAGCGCAGTTTTCTCCAGTCGGCTGCGAGGCGTTAGCCTGAATTCACTTCAGGACTTTTCAGGAAAGGCCTTTTCCGGGATCATTCACATGATCTCATGACTGCATCCAATCGTCCGAACATCCTCTGGATCTGCACCGACCAGCAGCGTTTCGACAATGTCAACGGTTTCGGAAATCCGCATGTCCGGACTCCGCACATCAACCGGCTTATGTCCCGCGGAGTGTCATTCTTCCAGGCCTACTGCCAAAGCCCTGTCTGCACTCCAAGCCGTGCCTCCTTTCTGACCGGCCGGTACCCACGGACGACACGGTGCCGCCAGAATGGCCAGCAGATGCACAATATAGAGGACGGCGGGAGACTCCCGCAGAATGGGGAACCCTTTTGAAGGACTCTAGGAAATAGAATCAGTTGATTTCCGCGTCGTGCTTTGCGTAGTCTATTCCCATCTGAGCAGTATTCTTTAACGCCTCTTTCTTTTCCTTGAGTCTGCCTTCGATGATCCCAGTAAAATGTTGCCTCTTCGCCTCGCACTCCGAACTTAGATGGTATTTCGCAAACCCAATGTACAGGATACATGGAACTGCAAACCAACCCATGTGGGGGCTGGTGAAGCCGAGGTAAATCGCAAGGGCAAGCAGAAGGCAAGGCACCCGTGCGAACACCCATACCAAACGACAGAACTCCTTGGACGAAAAAACAGAGTCCTGCACAACCTCAAACCGCTCTCGCCATTCTTTTTCGAACCCGGAAGTATCGATCTCTGCAGCCTTGAGGCCATTTAGAACTTCCTCGTTAAGTTTCAACATTCGCAATTTAGTCGCGATCAGAAAACCATCAGAAATTGGATTCCTAAAGCTGATGACAAAATACACGCCGAAGCAGATTTCCGACCAAGACGAGTTGCCCAACTCTAAACACTCGAGCATCGACGCAATTTCTAACGAGGGACAGGGAGGAGATGCAGCCCATTAAAGAGGCTGTCGAGAATATTTACGGTCTCAGGGTCGTTCATAGAGGCGACGGCTTCGATTTTCTCTCTCTCCAGCTCAAAGCGATACATCCTGTCGTCCGCGTAGGACAAATTAAATTTGAAATCCTTGCCGTTGAGCGCTTTTGTCTCGATCTGCTCGGGGTGGTCGGCCGCGGCTTTAGTTAGAGCTTTGTAAAAAGGGTTGTCCGGGCTCGGAGCCCGTTCCGTCAACACAATACACTTGACGCCACGTTCTACAGCATTAGAGAAGGCTGTGAGCACGGACTTCCTTCCAAAAACGACGGGGTTTAGGTTCTCGCAGAAAATGTGGACTCGTTCCCTAGCGTAGTCGAACATGACTTCGTAAAGAACTGCAGCGTGTTGCGGTTCGCTGTTAGACAGGATCTCAGAGTCGCGCGTTTCGATCCGGTTGATTACGATGTCACGATACGAAGGCTCCTTCCCGTCTTCACTTTTCTTTGAAGGGCTTTTGCTTCTGGTTTTCGGGCATTCGGTCATAGTCGGTTCATCCTGTTCGCTCGGGCGTAAAGTAACCACAGGCAACACCAGTTATTCAACATCTTAATCGGATTGATTTGGTTTTACCTTGAAATTTGCTTCCAGTCAACGCCTTGAGCTGCTCTTCTTACCCTAGAATGACCCACATCTGGGGCGTATCAACTTATTTGAATCAGGGTGAAAACAACCTGTGAATAACTTCTGGGCCCCATGGGACAGCAAATGTCCCACCCACCCGGGGATCATGCCCGGATACGAAAATCAACGTCACCATAGAGTTATCCGACTCGGTTTTCCGGGGCCTTGTGGCCGAGCCGAGAAACAGAGGTATTGCTGTTGCCCAGAGAGTAGGGGAGTGCATTCTCGAATGCGTTCCTCCCCTGAAACATCGCCATTCAGACGACTGTGTCCGGTATGGGCTTGAGGAAATGCCGATGGAGGACTACACGGACGTCCGGCGCAGAGTCGTGCTGAACAAGAGGAAATTCGAGGAGGGGATCAATCGGTATTTCATCCAGAAACAGCTCTTGGCGGTGGGGATTCGGCCGGTGCAACAGGAGTTCGAGTTTTGATTACGCCGATTAACCCCGAGGGTCCTTACCGGAATCGTGATTGTCTGAACCTCGCCTCGTCTTGCTTTGCCGAGGACGTGAGTGAAGGGAAGTTCGTGTACACCATCGTACCGGAACTAAGCAACCGACTAGAAAACATATCAATTGCACTACGTTTGACGGGCATTCAGTAAAAGAAAGAAGAATACATACCATTTCTAGATGTCTTCGATCAAGTAGGGCCCGTCGCTCTGATCGAATGCCTCGGTCAACGACATATCTACGCGAATAGAAGATCAATGGTGAAATAGTCCTTTTTGTTTACTCATAGCGGTGTTATCCCATCGTCGAGTGGCGAGGGGTTTTTTCGTACCCTTGGGTACGCCCGCAGGTAAGCCCTAAACCGTACCGAGGCGAACCCTAGAGGAGCGCCAACTATTCGATCGGGGCGGTATTCCAGATTATTCCTGCCGATTCCGTCCTGTTCCGCCTGCTCTATGTGCTTTGAAAACCTCTGGGATGACCCGAAAGCCGCCCCACTCAAACTCGAACTGATGCAGCGATGCTTTGATGCATCGGTTCTTTCCATGGATCCGCTCCCCGAAAGACTTGGTCCTTTCTGAGCGGTCACCTCGTGAATTCGGTGTTCAATCCGTTGCCGCAGTTTCCAATGGAAGGTCCAGCTCGTAAACGGCTGGTGCAGTCTTTTCTGTCCCTCCGCCCTGCCGGCATACGAGAACGCCTCTCAGTCGTGAAAGGTCGCCAGTGGGGGTGAATTCCTCAAGCCATGCCTGAAGCCGGAAGCCCTGTTCGGTCCACGAGACTTTCTGGCCACGCGCCGAACTGACGATGCGGTCATATCCGAAAAACTGCAGCCGGCTCCCTTCAGAAATCCGGGATGCACCATCCTGCGCATGGAGCCATCGACCGGCAATGACGACCCGGTCCGATCCGAGGTCAACAGTGG
>JAUIAG010000257.1 GCA_030425355.1 Verrucomicrobiia bacterium | reverse complement strand
CATCAGGGGATTTGGACTTGGGAACATTGATTGGCTGCTTGGCGTGCTGATGCTCGCTGTTCTGGGCGGTGACCTGTTGCTGGGTGAAAACAGCGACTCCGATGACAGCCGCCACAAGCGTTGAGAAGAGTATAATCTTTTTCATAATAACCTGGTTCATCCACTTTAGGAGAATTCATGGGGAATGCAAACACAGGAGTTCTCCGCAGCCCGCCAAAGGGCAAAGCAGGCCCGACCGATTGACTGCATTTGCGCTATATTGGATCATTCTGTGAAACCGGACCGCAGGAAAAAGCTCTCAGGGTGTTCTCAGGGTGAATTGATAGAACCGGGTGCGGCCGGGGTCCGGAATTTCGGGAAGTGTGATCTGCAGCAGTTTGAGATTGTCATTGAGAGGGGCAATTGAAACAGGACCATGTTCAAGTGCCACCCACGGCCCGTCGACAGCGACAGCGGATTTAACTTCGGGGATCAAATCGGATTCATCCACATACCGGTTGATTGCCAGTTCGATTGTCCATTCCGATAAACCTTCTGAAACCGGACGAAGTGCTATGAATGGCCGGTCCGGGTCGCGTGGACTGAGCCCGTAGATGAATTCCTCGTAAAGTGTCAGATCATCCATATCGGCATCACTTTCAGGGTCAGTCTGATACTCCAGCCTTCCAGAAGTGTGCAGCGGGGAATGAATGTGCTCAAGACGGGTGACCCATTGCCCAAAACTCTGAATTGGCGGAAGGCGTTCCGGAACCATGGAACCGGCTTCGAGACGGAAACGCACATGAGGATAGGTGCGGCTGTGCGGATCCCGTGCATCGTGAAGGTAATGATACTGGACGGTGAGATGCCCGGCTGTGACAACGGCATGGGCGAAGCCATGCGACTGCAGCTCCGTGAATCGAAGATGTGGATTGGGATTCAGTCCACCAGGGAACGGAAGAGGTTGATTTATATAGGACTGAAGTACCGAAGTGAGTTCACCTGACCGGCTGAGGTCATGTCCAAGTGAGGTGAAAAATTCATCCCAGTTTCCCGAAGTGATGGACGGAATGCCGAACTCCGTGGCAAGGGCGCCATCACCGGAAGCGGAGTCGAAGCGCTCACCGAGGTCGGAGTCCGGATTGGCTGTATCCACATTCTCCACGACCTGAAAGACCCATGACGAATGAGTGTCCCCCGTGAAGATCACCGTGTTATCGATACCGTTGCCGCCAAGCAGTTTGAGGAGCCTTGACCGCTCTGAAGGATAGCCATCCCAACTGTCCAGCAGTGAACTTTCAAGGGTATGAGGTGTGAGTCCGACAGCCGGAGCTGCCCACCAAAGGTTGAGTTCAGAGAAAAGAACCTGGTTGGCAATCATCTTCCAGCGGGCGGTGGATTTCGTTAGCGTCTTGGACAGCCATTCGAACTGATCGGGACCAAGCATTGTCCTTCCGGGGTCCATGAGTGCCGGGTCATTGCTGTCGACCAGGATGGGATCCCGCGAATGATGACGGGTATCAAGAGCTGTCAGGTGCACCAGGTTCCCGATTGAGAAATCCCGGTAAAGGGGCTCGGTGTCCGGGGGCAGCGGGCACCACTCGCGAAAGGCACGCAATGCGGCCTGTTTCCGTGCCGGATAATCGCCATCAATCCGGTTGTCGTGGGAAAGCGCACCGTCAGCCCACGCTCCATCGGCTACCTCATGGTCATCCGGGGTATGTATGAACGGATGAGAGGCGCGCAGATGCAGCAGATGCGGATCGGCGACATACTGAGCGTATCGATTGCGGTAATCCTCGAGGGTCATGGCCTTATGCGGAGGATTGTGAACTCTGTCCCGAATGTGCAATGGATCCCCTTCCCTGCCTGCACCGGATTCGTAGATAAAATCTCCGAGAAACAGCACTGCGTGAATTCCCGGGAAACGCGCCATATCGGAGAAGGCACTGAAGTACCCGGCCTGAAAATTGGAACAGGAGGCCAGGAGGAATTCCACTTTCTCTGCGGTCGGATCGGGGAGTGTCCGTGTGCGGCCGACAAGAGAAAAGAAATTGCCGTCATGAAACCGGTAGTAGTAGACCTGGCCGGGCGCCAGACCGGTGATGGTGACCGAAACAGTCCCGCCTGCATCAGCCGTGGCCACGGCCTGACCGGACCGGGCAATTTCGGCAAAGGATGGGTTTAATGAAATCTCCCAGAAAAGGGCCTGTTCGATATTGGAATCCGGAATGGGGTGATACCGTGTCCAGAGACGGATACTGTCCGGACCCGGCTCACCGGATGCGACGCCGTGCGTGAATGGCCCGAGTTCAGGAAAACCTGGCGGATCGGATTCCGGATTGGCTCGAAGGTCGTGTGTTTCCGCGGATGGCAGAAGCTTTTCAGGGAGGAATCCTGCGTGACCGGCGGCAACGGTATTCCAGAGCAGGAGCAGTTGTCCGCCCTCGTACAGGTTCTGTTCGCTGATGGGGCCATCATGGACGCCATGGGCCTGAACAGTGACCAGAAAGGCTGAGCCCGATGGCATTCCGAGCGCGGCTGAGGCATCGATAATTCCGGAAGACTCCCATGCCCCTTTGAGTTTGGCGTGGATGTCGGTCGTTCCGGGTGATGGGATGCGGGTGATTTCGGCGACACGCCGTGGACGGAGGCCATTCGCATTGATGCTCCAGATTGAGCTTTCCATGCCGCTTTCACCCGCGAAGGGTTCAAGAAATGAGGCATTGTCCTCCTGGACGAAGATGCGTCCGGAAGCGGACCATTCGAGATTGTCAGGACTGCGGATGCCCCAGTCGCCCGATGGCGCATCGCAGTCATATAGAATGGTAACTGTTGCACCGGAAGCGGATGGGGCGAAACTGCCTGACTGATCCTCAAATTCCAGCCGCGTACTGATTCGGTAAACGGCTCCCCAGTTGTCTTCCGGAAAAATATGGCCGGCACCGGTGGAGGCGAAGACGACTGTCGACGGATCGTCCGGGCTGGTGGCAATGTCCTCGGGCCGTGAGAACCGGAAGGCCCCGGCACTGGCAGCCATTGCCCGAAGCACATGTGCCTTGAAATATCCCATGGAATCAGTGGACTCATCCACTGAGGTGCCAGTGCGATTTCTCACCGGCAACGGGACCCAGTGGCCATTGGCGACCGCGCCGGTTCCTCGAAAATCACGGGGGGTATTGACGCCGGAATCAGCAACCCACACAAAAACGCTGCCTCCGGCAAGTCCATTGCGTTCAAGACGGCCGCCGTCGGGATTGCGGCGCCCGACGTAGAGATAGAGCGGCGCCTGATAGAAATCATCAGCGAGGAGGAAAGCCACATGCTCCTTTTCACCGGTGTCAATCATGGCAGCATTTTCCCAGCTGCCGTACCCCCAGTCGGGGATAGCCACAAGTTCGCGGTCATCCGGGAAGAGGGCAAAAAAACTGCCGCCGATATTGTAACCCCATTCCTCCCCGGTGAGGTAGATTGTCTCCACGGGGCCGGTCGACGGGCCGAAGGGATCCGGGCGGATGATATTGGAGGAACACAGTTTGGCCAAACCGCCATAGCTGGTCTCAACATCACCGAATTCAGGGGCACCACCCACCACCAGACCACGGCGGTTGATGATAGTGTCATAGGCGATTCCGGAATCGACGACAACCATGTCATCAATCCGGATGTCAACATAGCTGATACGGGCTCCCCTCATGGGAAAGCTTCGCCCTCCTCTGTCCAGAAGCGGATAGGTCAAGCCCACGTGAGGGGGCAGTTCGTGATTCAAAAGAATACGAACGACGCCATCCCGGGATGAGAGCACAGCCATGCCATCAGGAAACCCGGGCATCCAGTGTTCACCTGATTGACTGGTTGAGGATGGTGTCGGCTCGCCGATGGTGGTGATGACCCGGGTCTGCCAGACGCCAGTGCCCCGAAGCATCGGTTCGGCGGCGGAAATCGCTGCAGGACCGGTTAAGGTCAACAGAAGAAGCAGCGCCGCATGACCCCGCCTGAGCAAAAGACGGGTGCCGGCGCGGTTTATGCGGAGGAAAAAGTTCATGGCATCATCCCGCACCGGAAGCGGAGTGAAAACCCCTTTCAGGAATTGTGTGGACGGAGTCCGGCAAGGTCCATGAGTCGTGCTGTTGACTGGTAAGCTTCCTCGACCCATTCAACTATCTTTGAAGGATCCGGGGAATACTCCAGCTCAATGGCGATGGTGCCGTCTATTTCGAGTTCCTTGACTGCCTGCAGATAGGGATGAAACTTGACGACACCGCGACCCGGGGGAAGATCACCGTGCACCTTCCCATCGCAATCGCTGATGTGGACATGAATGGCTTTTCCTTTCAGCTGCTCCAGCTCCAGTGGCGTGGTATCGGACAGCACGAGGTGACTGATATCGATATTGGCCCGCACTCTCGGATGGTTGCAATCATCGATGAAGCGCACCATGGATTCGACATTATTGAGAAGACTGAGCCTGAAAGGTTCCAGTTCGAGAGCGATATCAACGCCCCTGGTCTCAGCGTAATCCCCAAGAATGCGGCAGGTTTCGACACCGAACTTCCACTGTTCATCAGGGGGGATGACTTCCTTCTGCCAGATGTATTCTCCGATGACGAGGAGGATATTGCTGGCCTGGAATTCTGCGGCGAGGTCGATGAACTTTTTGCACCGCTCGACGTGGAACTCGCGTACGGGGTCGTTGAAATCGATAAGGCCGACAGCAACCACAGGCAGAGAAACGATCGGCAGCTGAAGCTTCTGGCAGGTGTCGCCTATAAGCTTCTTCTCATCGGTGGAGATGTTCCATGCTTCAGTGAATATATCCACGCAGTCAAAGCCGATACGGGAGATGTGTTCGAGGCCGGTCCGGGTGTCTGTGCCGGCCTGGTGAAAAGCGCTGTTGATAATTCCTAGTTTCATGGTGTGGTCTTTGCGGACAGGTTAGTCGATGAGTTCGGAAAGAGCAATCGCCCTATGCTGATCGGCAGATTGGTAGGCGGCTTCCACCAGTGCCATGGTGTGAAGGTTGTCACGGGCGGATATTTCCGGTTCGGTGTCATTTTCCAGCGCGATGAGAAGCTGTGACATGGTTCCTCCGAAGGCGTCCGGGAACCAGCTGCGTTCCCACTTGTAGTTTATGAAATCACTGTCACCGATGCATCCGAGGCGCATGGTGGATGGAGTGGTGTATGGATCGCGGCACCATCCGATATCGCCCATGGCTGTCCCGAGCAGTCCTTCCATGCGCCACTGGATCCTGATGTCGGCCGGGCCTCCCTCACGTGCCGGGCCGGTCCATGTATCGTCGATGCTGATGCACCGGAGTCCGTTCGCATATTCCAGGATATAGGTGCATATCCCGTCGGTATGAGGGAAAGCGGTTCTTGGATCGGTTCGCACGGAGGTGTAAATCCTTTCCGGATTGCCAAACCAGTATCGAAAGGCATCCATGTGATGGATGGACATGATACGGAGGGTGACCCATCCGAGGTCGGCCTGCCATGGCATCCAGTGGGGGATGCCGCGCATGTCGATGGTGGCGATTACCGGCTCACCCAGCAGTCCCTGATCCAGCGCCATTTTCATGGCACGGATGGAAGGGTCGTAGCGGCCGTTCTGATTGACGCTGAGCACGATGCCTGCGTTCTCGCAGGCGGTGACAATTCGGCGGGCTTCCTCCAGATTCACGCCAAGAGGTTTCTGCGCAAGGATGCCCTTGACGGTCCCCGCATGACAGGCCTTTTCGATCACTTCCAACTGGGCAGCGGGCGGCACGGCCACATCGAGGACCTCGATGGATCGATCCTCCAGCAGCTGATCGACGGTCTCATGAACGGTGGGAATTTCATGGCGGGCAGCCACTTCCCGGGCGGTGGCCGCTGTCCTGGAGGCTATGGCAACGGGATTCAGTCCCTCCTTGCGGTAGCTGACCAGATGACAGTCGTTGACGATGAATCCGCTGCCGATGATACCGATGCGGAATCCCCGGTTCTCAGGGAGCGGATAATATGGGTGGATCTTGTGCATAATCTGGATTCCGGGCGGGTTACTTTCCGGCTTCCCGTGAAGCCTCCGCGCCCGGGAGTTGCCTGAAAGTGTGAACAGCCATCATGGTAATGGCCACCGCAGCAATGAGAAAGATTATTTCATTGGGCGTTCTGGATGTCCACGAAGCCCATGGCCACGGCTCCTCGAAGAAAATGAAGTTCAAAGCGTGGAAGGTCCATGAGAGCACCACAGCGGCAACAGCCATCGACTGACGAAAACCCAATGAGACCGAAGGTGAATCCGAATCTGATCGATGGACGACGGTGAAAACCAGTGAGGCAAGGAGAAGCGGTATAACCCCCGCCACAATCCATGCAACCGGCTCCGACATCGGCTCGCTCCGGTATGCCATCTCCCTCACCGTCTTCCCCGCAATGGGCAGCATCACCACAACAGCCAGATAGAACCATGGCCATACCCGTCCACGATGTATCATCACAAGAGGCACGATAATCATAGTCCAGCTGAGGTCGGCAAAACGGTCGAAGTAAGTGAATGAGCCCAGATTCCACACCATGAAAGCAGATGCCATGACAATTGCACTGGTCCACTCGAGGAGGATCGATGGGGATGGTTCACGGCCGGAGCCGGCAGTGCTGTTAATTTCCGGATCCGGACCGGTGTGAATATGATACCGCGACAGCCACACAGCGAATGCCATTCCACCGCCCCAGATGAAGCCGAAGGTGGTCTCCATGAAGTTCCACCAGTTGATACCAGGCTTGAAAAATGAAAGAAACCCGGGGTTCCATGCATTCCACGACTGGAGACACTGACCGAGAAAAAAGCCTGATCCCCCGGCAATGAAGCCGGCTGTGGCAAACCGGAGCGGGAGAAGGTCCCGTTTTTCGACCACACACCATGAAAGCCAGAAGATAAGAATCAGCAGCAGGCCTCCCCAGCGTTCGCGACGTGGAGAAAGTTCGGCATCCGGCTCCCAGACCCAGCTGTCGCTGAAGTATATCGCCGGCAGTTTCCTTTGCGATGGATCAAATGGCTCATTGAACATCGCCACTCCGATAAACAGAATAAAAACGGAAAGTACCGCCATGACGGCGATATCGGCAGTCAGGTAGTTTTTCCGGGACAGGCCGATTCCAAGGAAAAGTCCAAAGAAGGCAATCCAGAGACCGCCTTTGAGAAACACGCCGGTCATTCCCCATCGCCAAGCGTCCCAGTTGCCGACAAGGGCTGCATCCTGGGTGAGGCCCAGCGTCTGACCGTAGGTCATGCACCCACCGAATCCGGCAGCCGCAACAGCCATGCCCAGCGCCCGCAACAGCCTCAGCGGGGGAACGACCGACGATAGCCACATGCCCAG
>JAUIAG010000256.1 GCA_030425355.1 Verrucomicrobiia bacterium | reverse complement strand
CTCGCCCTTGATGAGGGGCCAGATGTCTTTTCCGTCGATTTTGTGATCCGGAAGTTCAGCACCGATCAGTCCGGCGACAGTGGGGAGGATATCGATGGTCATTGCCGGCTCATTGCACACCGAGGATGGCGGGATCTGTCCCGGCCACCACATGATGGTCGGTTCGCGGCATCCGCCGTCAAACATGGTTCCTTTGCCTTCCCGGAGTGGTCCGGCTGATCCGGCGTGATCGCCGTAGCTGAGCCACGGGCCGTTGTCGGAAGTGAAAATCACCAGCGTGTTGTTCTCGAGTTGGTGCCGGCGGATGGCCTTGAGGATCTCTCCGACCGACCAGTCCACCTCCATCATTACATCGCCGAAGAGTCCTGCGCCGCTTTTGCCTTTGAATTTGTCCGAGACATAGAGCGGGACGTGGACCATCGAATGCGGGACGTAGAGAAAGAATGGCTTTTCGTGATTCCGGTCGATGAAATCGACGGCTTTTTCCGTGTATTGTGTGGTGAGCTGCTCCTGATCTTCGGGGGTGACCATGTCATTGATGATCTCATTGCCTTCGATGAGTGGGAGGTGCGGCCAGCGTTTGATGCGTTCCTCCATGGGGAGGTGAAGCACGCCCGGGTGCCACGGCCACATGTCATTGGAGTAGGGGAGTCCGTAATACTCGTCGAAGCCATGCTGCATGGGCAGGAACTGTTTGTGATGTCCGAGATGCCATTTCCCGAAGCATGCGGTGGCGTAGTCCTTCTGTTTGCAGATTTCTGCCAGAGTGACTTCCTGATCGTGGATGCCGATATTCGATCCGGGTCCGAGCGCCCCCTGTATTCCCACGCGGATATTGTAGCACCCGGTTAGGAGCCCGGCGCGACTGGCCGAGCACACCGCCTGGGTGACATAGAAATCGGTGAAAACCCGCCCTTCGCGGGCCATGGTGTCGAGGTTCGGCGTGGGGTAGGCCGTGGCTCCGAAGGCGCCGATATCCGCGTAGGCCATGTCGTCCATGAAAATGACCACGACGTTGGGCGGACCGGACTCACGGGCCTGAACCGGTGATGGAATAATCAGGGTGATGACAGCCGCAAGGGCCAGTAACCGCCGGATCCGGCAACTCCGGAAATTCTGAATGCTTTTCATGGGTTTTGTTGGGGAAATGGTCTCAGATCGGTGCCGATGTGACAAGGATGCACTCGACGGGGGAGTCGTGATGGACTAGATTTTCCGGCAAATGCACCCGGATATTACAGCACTTTCAGCGCTTTCAAGAATTTTGCGGCCTTCAGTGGCTGTTGCAGGACTGGTTTTCTCCACGGTTTTTGCGGGCCCCGTGATGGCTGAGGACAGCGTCCCTTCCGAACTGAAAATGACCCGCTACAGTGGCCCTGCGGTCACGCCTTGCCCCGCGTGTCTGGCGGCATCACCGAATGGCGACGTTTATGTTGGAGTGGATCTTCTCGGATCGCTTGGCAAGGGCCCGTCCCGCGGGCGGATCATCAAACTGGTTGACCATGATAATGACGGAAAGGCCGATGATCACAGTGTCTACGCCCACATCGACAACCCGAGAGGACTCATCCCAGTGGGAGACAGGCTCTATGTGCTGCACACCGAGATTCCGGAGGACACCGGTGTTCTGACCGGGATGCATTTGTCGGTGCTCGAGGATCTGGACCACGACGGCGTGGCAGACGGGCCACCGCGGCATCTGGTGGAGAATCTCAGTGTCGCCGAAAGCAACCGCAAGCGGGGTGCCGACCACACCACCAACGGGATCCAGATGGGCATCGACGGATGGATCTACATTGCCGTGGGGGATTTCGGGATGGTCGATGCCCGCGGCACTGACGGGCGGACGCTCACCATGCTCGGTGGGGGCATCATCCGCGTGCGCCCCGACGGCACTGAGTTGGAAGTCTACACCCACGGACTGCGGAATATTTACGACATCGCCATCGACCCGTATCTCAATATCTTCACCCGCGGTAACACCAATGATGGCGGCGGGTGGAATATCCGTTTCATCCACAATATCCAGTCCGCCGAATACGGATACCCGGTTCTCTTCAAGAATTTCACCGACGAGATCATCCCGGCACTGGCCGATCTCGGCGGCGGATCCGGCACCGGCGCACTCTTCTTCCAGGAACCCGGATGGCCCGAAAAATACAATAATGTTCCGATGATGTGTGACTGGGGACGCAGCCACCTTTTCATCCACCGCGTCACTCCGGATGGTGCCGGATTCACCCAGGAGGAGGAAAGATTCATCCAGCTGTCGCAGATCACCGACGCGGCCAGTGATGCATCGGGGCGCCTCTATCTCGGGGCATGGGACGGCGCCGGTTTCAGCGGGAACCCCGATCGCGGCTATGTGGTTCAGGTCGTGCCCAGGGACTGGGAATACCGTCCGTTTCCCGCACTGAATATCGCCACCCTGGATGAACTGGTGGATTTACTGAGATCTGAAAGTGCCACTGCGAGGCTTCACGCCCAGCAGGAACTCCTCTCACGTGGTGAGTGGGCGATGCAGTCCCGGCGGCCACTGCAGGAGCTTGCTGCGGACAGCGGGGCTGCGCTGTATTCCAGGGTGGCTGCCATCTTCACACTCAAGCAGCTGCTTGGCTACCGCGCCAACGGGCTGCTGGCCGGGTTGAGCCGTGACCCTTCGATACGGGAATTTGCGCTCCGCGCGATAACCGATCGTAAAAGTGGTCTGCGTGGGGCACCTGTCGGGATTTTCCACCGCGGTCTTGAGGATCCTGACCCCCGGGTGAAGGTGGCTGCCGCCGTCGGTCTCGGGCGACTTGGAAATCCGGAGGCTGCCGTCAGTCTGCTCGCTGCCGCCAATCCACCGGGAGCGGATCCCTTCGAGGTGGAACCGGAGGAGGGTGAGGCCGGCCCGGCTTTCACCAGTGATGAGGTCCGCGGAACAGACGTGGCTCAGGTCGATGTGGACATCACCGGCTTTACAGAAATGTATCTCGCCATTGCGGATGCAGGTGACGGAACCGGCCATGATCATGGTGCATGGTTCGAGCCGGTGCTGGTGAGGGCGGATGGCTCGGAAGTGGCACTTACTGACATTGAATGGAAGTCCGCTTCCGGCGGATGGGGATCGACGCTGGTGAATAAAGACTGCACTGGAAAGCCCTTGAAGATGGCTGATGGTTCGGCTGTTAAACACGGCATCGGTTCCCATTCGGTTTCGGTGATTGCCTGGGACCTCCCTGAACCGTTTGTCAGGTTCCGTTCGCGCGCAGGTATCGCGTCCTCGGCCGGTGGCAATGGCAGTGTCCGCTTTGTGGTGAGTTCCTCCAGTCCATCCTTCGGCGAAGGGGATGAAGGCCCGCACGCCACACCGAATTCAGAAATCATCCTTCCCCATGTGGCGGTGCAGTCCCTTGTGGATCTGGGGGCTTCCAGTGCCTGTGTTGCCGCGGTGGGCACCGGGAATGAACGGGCTGCTCTTTGGGCGCTCCGGTATATGCACGAACCGCGCGTGGTTCACGGGTTGATCAGTAAGTATGAGGACGCGAAATCCAGCCTCTCGCGGCGACGGATAGCATCCACCCTGATCCGCCTTTATCACCGGGAACAGGAATACGATGGATCATGGTGGTGGGGGACCCGTCCCGATACCCGCGGTCCCTACTACCGCACCGAGACATGGGATGGCTCGGCACCCATTGAGTCCTTTGTGCGCTCCGAGTGGGAGAAGGCTGACGAGCCGATGAAACGGTTCCTCTACACTCAACTCGAGAAGCACCGTGTGAAATTCGACGGCATCGAGATGCAGTCACCCGAAGCCGAAGTTGAAACTGAGGACGAGATCGAGGTGGACCTCGCGGCGATAGCCGGAAAAGAGGGCGAGGTCGGCGAGATGGCCGTCGAGGATGTCCTCGTTGCCATCATGGACCTGAAGGGAGATGCCGCACGCGGAAAGGAACTCTTCACGCAACAGGGATGCATCGCCTGCCACACCCTGGATCGCAGTCAGACTCTCAAGGGACCATTCATGGGGCATATTGGCGGCATCATGAACCGGGAGCAGATTGCTGAAGCGATTCTCAAACCCAACGCCTCGATTTCACAGGGCTTTGCCACAGTTCTCATCACGACGAAGCAGGGCGCGGCCTCGATGGGATTCATCTCCCGTGAAACAGCTGATGAAGTCGAGATCCGCGACATTGCCGGAAACGTTACTGTGATCGGCGCTGAAGACATAGCCGGCCGCCAGGAAATGGAGACATCGATGATGCCTCCGGGGCTCGCGTCCGCATTGAGTCTCGAGGAATTTGCGTCCCTTGTTTCCTTTCTGGCAAACCAGAAGGACTGAATCCGGGTTCGGCCCACTTGATGTGGGCGATCGGAAAGATTCAGCACCACCAACAGGGGCGGGATGGACAGCGGGCGCTCATGAAACCCGAGGGATTTGATGGAAAAAAGTCCGGCAGCAGATACCGGAGCCGGAGGGCGTCCGACTCTTCCCGCCTTTCGAAGTGAAGGGATTACCCGTGTTTACGGAACCGGCGAGGCGCAGGTCCGGGCCCTCAGGGGTGTGGATCTGGAGATTCCGCAGGGGGAACTGGTTGTCGTTCTCGGTCCATCGGGCAGCGGCAAGACCACCATGCTGAATATCCTCGGCGGACTGGATCGTGCTTCCGAGGGCAGGGCGTGGTTCATGGACCATGAACTGACTGCCATGGATGAGCGGCAGCTGACCCGCTTTCGACGGGACCACGTCGGGTTCGTCTTCCAGTTCTATAATCTCATGCCCAGTCTCACAGCGCTGGAGAATGTGGAGCTGGTCACCGAGATCGCCTCGGACCCCATGGATCCACTGGAAGCCCTTGCCATGGTCGGACTGGAGGACAGGGCGGGGCACTTCCCGTCCGAGTTGTCCGGCGGGGAACAGCAGCGCGTCGCCATTGCACGGGCCATTGCCCGGAAACCCGAAGTCCTCTTCTGCGATGAACCGACCGGGGCGCTGGACAGCAAAACCGGAAGAGCTGTGCTCAGGGCCCTGCGCCGTGTCAATCAGTCCACCGGAGCCACGGTTCTTATCATTACCCACGCCATGGCAACTGCTGCGATGGCTGACCGGGTCATCCATTTCGCCGATGGACGGATCCGTCTGGTTGAAGTGAACGAGTCTCCCGTTGACCCCGGCACGATTGACTGGTGATGAGCCGTCCACTGGACAGGAAACTGCTGCGGGATCTGGCGCGGATGAAGGGCCAGGCCGTGGCGATCGCCCTTGTGGTCGCCGCCGGTGTACTGCTGCTCGTGATGATGGACGGACTGGTCAATTCTCTGTCCACCACACGGGATGCCTACTACCGCCAGTATCGTCTGGCGGATGTCTTCGCCCCGGTCAAACGGGCTCCGTCCTACGTGGCCGACAGCCTGTCCCGTATCGATGGCGTTGCTGCGGTTCAGACCCGCATTTTTGGGAGTGCCCTCATCGACCTGCATCCGGACCGCATACCGATTCGGGCGCAGGTGGTGTCTCTGCCCGAATCCGGACAGCCCCTGCTGAATCAGATCCATCTGACTTCCGGGCGATTGCCGGAGGCCACTGACCCGGACGAGGCCGTGCTGCTCGATGGATTTGCCCGGGCCCATGGATTCCGCATCGGCGACGGGCTGACAGTGAACCTCAATGGCTCGCGCCGGAATCTCAGAATTATCGGAACGGCCCTTTCTCCTGAGTTTCTCTACCCTGTGGCGCCGGGGGACATGGCGCCGGATGATGAGCGTTTTGCCGTCATCTGGGCGGGCCGCAAGGCCCTTGAGAGCGCCTACGACATGGAAGGAGCATTCAATCAAGCCCTGCTGGGACTGACACCGGGAGCCGGTATCGACGGGGTTCTGGCGACGGCGGACCGAATGCTCAAGCCTTTTGGCAGCACGGGGGCCTACACCCGCGATGACAATGTTTCCGAGCGATTCATTTCCGAGGAGATCAGCGGGTTGCGCGGGTCGTCCAGGACTGTTCCGCCTGTCTTTCTGCTCATCGCCGCATTCCTGCTTTACATTGTCCTGTCCCGAACCATCCAGGCGGAGAGACAGCAGGTCGGGCTGCTCAAGGCCTTCGGGTATAATTCATTTGAAATAGGCCTGCATTATCTCAAGTTCATCATGATCATCGCCGTGGCCGGATCCGCGCTTGGATGCCTGCTCGGGGTGGTGTCGGGGCGGCGTCTCGCCGGTGTCTACCAACTCTATTACAAGTTCCCGTTTCTGTATTTCTCGGTGGACCCGATGGCCTTCATATCGGCGATCGGCACCAGCCTCATCTCGGCAATGGCCGGGGGCGCACTCGCTCTGCGGCGGATCTTCGGACTGATGCCGGCAGTCGCCATGCAGCCTCCATCACCTCCCGACTACAGCCATTCCATTTCTTTTGGCGGACGGGCGGGACGGATCCTCGACCAGACTTCAAAAATCATCGTTCGACGGTTTGTGCATCACCCGTGGAGGGCCTTTGTCTCCGTGGCCGGCATCAGTGCCGGGATGGCCCTGTCCGTCTCCATGCACTCACTGATGTCCAGTTTCAACAGCACCATGAATCTCACATTCGAACTCATGGACCGGAGTGATCTCACTCTGACATTTGCTGAACCCCTATCTGAAACGGTGGTCCACGAACTCCAGAGCATGGAAGGCGTTATCGAAGTGGAACCATCCCGCAATGTCCCGGTGATTTTTCACCACGGCCGGCGTTCATGGCGCGGGACCGTTACCGGACTGGTGGCCTCACCCGAACTCTACAGGGTATTGGACCGCGATCAGAACCCGGCCTATGTCCGGGCAGACGGAGTGCTTCTTGGCCGGGCGCTTGCGGACATCCTCGATGTCCGGCCGGGCGGGGTGCTGCGGCTGGATGTCCGGGAGGGCCGGTGCCCGACGATTGAGATCCCGGTGGCGGGTGTTGTCGACACCTTCATCGGGGCTCCGGCTTTTTTCGAACTGGATCAGCTCAACCGTGTGCTGCGTGAGCCGAACCGGGTTTCCTGTGCCTATCTGCGTATCGACAGTCATCGAAAGGATGAGCTGTTCCGCCAGTTCAAACAGATGCCGGCCATAGCCGGGGTGTCCCTGAAACAGGAAACCCGGGATTCCCTGCAGGAATTACTGGATTCCGGTGCCGGTGCGATGCGATTCATCATGGCAGCCATCGCTGCCGTGATCACCTTTGGAATCGTCTACAACAGTGCGCGGATAGCCTTCGCCGAGATGGCCTCGGATCTCGCCATCCTCCGCGTTCTCGGTTTCTCGCGCGGTGAGACGGCTTCGGTGCTGCTGGGCGAACTGACTTTGATGACACTCATGGCCATACCCATTGGTATGGCATTCGGGGTCTATCTCAATCACATCATCGCCACCGGATTCAGCAATGACATC
>JAUIAG010000255.1 GCA_030425355.1 Verrucomicrobiia bacterium | reverse complement strand
CTGAAGGGGTATCAAGAAGGAGGTCGATGTAGCCGGAGACAAGCTGTCCGGCAGGGTTGTGGAAATGAAACGGACATTCGACGATTGTGGTGGCGGGTTTGAAGTGTTCGAGCACCCACTGTCGGAATCCAGTGACGGATTCGGTGACCTGCTCGGGGTCGAGGTGGCTGGTGAGTCCGTGGCTGGAGAGAATCTGGCGGTTGAGGTCCGCTGCTGTCGGGTGGCCGGGGGCGTTGAGTTCAGCGGCGAGGATGGCATGGATGGCATCGCCGAGGATGTTTTCATCCGGCTTCCCATTGATTGGCAGGCGTCCACCGATGCTGTGCACCGCACCGATGCGTGCGGAAGCAGTCGGTTTGACGGAAGACGGGATAATGCGGGCCGGAGGGTGATCCTCCCCGGAATCGACCGGGGCGGCAAACCAGTGCTGGCTGGACCGGTGTCGGCGGGATTCCGGCTGCCTGGCGGCTGGTTCGAGGTTGGTCGTGCGGCATGGGAAGGACTGTCCGCCCGGCAGAGTGAGACGATCTGCAGTGAACTGGTGTCCGGAGAGGGAAACCTGATCCAGCCACGGGTGATCCTTTCCATCGACAAGGGTCAGTGCGAGGCAGTCCCGGGCACGGGTGAATCCGACGTAGAGCAATCGCAGTTCCTCATGCTCCAGTGCGGCCGTGCTGTTGGCAATGTCGTCGAGAAGGGCAAGGCCCTTTGATTTGTTCCCGAAGGGCGATGGCCAGAAGCGGATGCGTCTTTCCGCCAGCGGGTTGTCAAAAGAGAGAGTGTCGGGAGGCGGGGCGGTGACATGGACATCGAAATAGCGGAGGCGGGGGGAGTGGTCCAGCTGGGTGCAGATGACTACCGGCCACTCGAGACCCTTGGCGCGGTGGTAGGTCAGGACTTCGACCGAATCACCGCCGGGGCTGGCGGCTTTCAGATCTGTTCCGTTCGCTGAGAGGTCACTGCACCACGTCAGGAACCCGCTGATGGTGGCGGGGTCCTTCCGGGTCAGACACTGCTCTTCATAGCGGGCGGCGAGCGTGCGAAGTGCCTCGAGGTTGGCCCGTCTCTGACCGGCTCGTGCCGGACCTGGTCCCCAGGCGGTGGCGGTGGCCATCACATCGCCTTTTTCCAGGGCGATGTCGACAGCTTCACTGATGGATGCGGAGCGTATGGAACTCGTTGCCTTGTCCAGGGCCTGGAGACGGGGTTCAATCAGTTTTCCCTCAAGGCCCCAGAGGGCTGATTTTGACCGTTCATGCTCGGCGACGTATTGGAGCCGGTCGGCCAGCCACTCCTCGGGAACACGGTTGCCGGTGAGGGCGATGATTTCGGCTGTGGCGAGGGTGTCGAATGGATCGGCCATGCGTCGGAGGCAGGCCATGGCAAGTGCAGCCTCGGGAGTAGCCAGAAGGCCGGGGCCGGCGATGCTGGTCGGGATTTCCTGAGCACCGAGTGCCTCCGCTATGCCGGCGGCGCGGTCATTGGTTCGGCACAGTATGGCGATATCGCCCGGCTGGACCGGTCCGGGTGGATGGCCGGTCTGCTCACACACCATCAGTGGCGGCTCCCGGTCGAGCAGCTGCCTGATGCCGGAAGCAAGGGCGGAGTGCTGCAGGCCAATGGTGAAACGTCCTTTGATATCGCCATTGCACAGATTGAAGGCCTCGATCGCGGCCTGGTCCGCGTCGATCGCATCCCTGACAGGGGCCAGTTCGACATCCTCACGCGAAAGACCGATCGTGTCGCGGAACGGCCCGGGAAAAAGCGAACTGGAGAACTTCACCAGGTCAGGCACGGACCGATAGGAATGGTTCAGGGGGTCGCCGAGTCCATCGCGCTTCTCCAGTTCCCGGACCACGGCGTCGATCAGCTGTGGGTCACTGTTGCGGAATCCGTAAATCGCCTGTTTGACATCGCCCACCCAGAAAACCCGTTTGGCGCAGCGGGCCAGTTCGAGAAAGAGAGCCAGCTGCAGCGGGCTGGTATCCTGAAACTCATCGACGACCATCAGATCCACTGTGGTGGCGAGGTTCGCACGGAAGTCCTCGCTGGACCGGAGCAGGGCAAGGGCACGCTGTTCAAGGTCGGTGAAATCCTGGTAGCCCCGTTCCTCCTTGAGGGCCTGGTAGGTGGAGAGCGCTTCGGCGGCGAGCGCAAAAACCTCAGCGGTGTAAAAGCGGATGTCCTCGTGGAGTTTCGGATGGTGCCGGTATTCCTCAGCGGCTTCCCGGACTGCCTCAACGGCCGATTTGACTGCTTCGGGAATACCCCTTCTGGCCGGCTCGATCCCGCACAGGTCCATCCATGCTTTCCATGGCTGTCCGGGGCTGCCAAAACGCTCCGCAAAGTCCTCGAGCGCCGACAGGTAGTCCCTGGTTTTTTTCGTTCCGTCCCCCCAACCGGAGACTGTTGTCCGTGCCCTTGAGACGGCCTCGAGCAGCCGGTTATTGAGCCGTGTTTCCGATTTGGCCGGCGGACCGAAGATGTCGAGGAATTCGCGGGCGCTCTCGCCGGCAAATCCCGGAAGCTGATCCGGGGCGAAGCCATTGGCGCGGACGGCGTCGAGAATCTGCATGACCTGCCTCCGCCAGTTGAAACTCCGGATGCGGCTGTCGAGCTGTTCCAGGCGCAGCGCTGACTCCTGAAGTCTGTTGATACGATCGAAGGACGCGACCTCGTCCAGGGCCTGCGCCAGGAGTCCGGCTGCGGACTGTTCATCGAGCACTTCAATCTCCGGGGATATCCCGGCTTCGTGCCAGTATTGGCGCAGGAGCCTCTCCGAGATACTGTGGACGGTTCCGATCAGTGACCCGCCGAGCCGCCCGGCTTCGCTGTTCAGTCCGGCGGAGTACAGACGTGTCCTGAGCCGTTCCTGAAGTTCGGCGGCGGCCTTCCGGGTGAAGGTCGTGGCGATGAGCGCCTCCGGGCGGCAGGTGCCTTCGCGTATTGCCTCCTCGACAATACCGGTGATGCGGAAGGTCTTTCCGGATCCGGCCCCTGCGCGGATCAGGGTGATGTTGTGGTAGTCTTTCATGAGTCGGAGGGAAAGCCGGTGAGAATGTTGAAGTCACTGTATTTTTCGACGGATTCGGACGGCTCCCAGTTGAGCAGAGGAATCTCCCCGGAAGGGCATGCCTCGAAATCGAAATCGGGATCCGGATCGGGTGATCCACCCGGGACTTCGATCCATCCATCCTGCAGCTGCTGCTGTCGCCACTTCCAGATGGTGCGGAATTCCTCCCAGATGCCGGCCATGGATGCGGAGCCCTCTTTTGCCGTCAGCCCGGTGACGCCGGTGAAAAAATCCTCCTGGCGGGTGAGGAGCCGCTGCCTTGAGAGAATATAGAATGCCGCCGGCGGCCAGTCCTGGCCCTGAGCGCGGCCCGCGATCAGGTGTGAATAAACCGCCAGCTGCAGCGGGCAGCCGTTCTCAATCTGCCGCTGTTTATCGGACTGGCCCCCGTATTTGAGGTCGAGGACAGCTTTTCTTCCCTCCCGGTTGGTGAGCACCAGGTCGATAAATCCATTGATGGATCTGTCCTCAAACTTCCGGGTGTCCGGCCGGACATTCGCTTCCACCCCGACCAGGTCCCATTGTTGCCAGCATTGGACGAGGTGGGTGAGGGCGGCCACGGCTTCTGAGTGGAGTCTGGCATTTTCTGACTGGTGGCCGGGGAGCAGCAGCTGGGCTCCCTCTTGGGTCAGCAGTCTGTCCCACTGGCCGGTGACCCATGAGCGCACATCAGCCGGGTTTGCCTTCTGCCAGTCCAGTCCTTCATCGGGTTCAGTACTGACCATCCGCTCGACAAGTCGATGGAGGAGGTTGCCGAAAAGCCGCGGGTCACAGCGCAGCTGGTGGGTGCTCAGCCAGCCGGGTGAAATCCCTGCCGCATGGGACAGGACCCACTGCACCGGACTGTAAATGAATTTCTCCAGACTCGAGAAGGACTCGGAGTCCCTGCTGGAGACGGACTGAAGAAGCTCAGGGGAAATCCGCCACCAGCGTCGGCTCACCGGCACCCTCGCGGCGGGCAGTTGCCGGGTCAGCCACGGCTTCCATCGGGGCGAATCTGGATCCCGGTCAGCATTCCAGACCGGAAGGTCCGCACTGCCGAGGAGTGCCTTCAGCCTGCTGACAAGAGGGTGCTGAAGCAGTGGTTCACCGGCGCGTTCTGACGGGAGGATGAAGGTCAGAGATTTTCGGGCGGCCATGACCGGTCTGAGCCATGCCCCTGACTGGAGCTGCAAACGGGATTCCGCCCCGGGAAGGAAAATCCCGGCCCGGGCCAGTTCGCTTCGTTCTGCATCGGTGGCCCAGGGCGGTGCATAGTGAGGCGGATCAGTCGCGTCCCACCACACAATTGAGTCAGCCGGTTCGAGCACGCTGCCGGGCGAGCGGGCAACCCGGGGGTGTCCCAGCTGTTCCAGGTGGGCGCTGGAGTCGCATCCATCGCCAAGAACATGGTCCATGAGCCGGTCCAGCTGGGCAGGTGTGATTGTCCCCATGGAGCGCAGGAGCCGACTCAGCTGGCTGGCTCCGGACTGCAGGGCTATGAACAGTTCGGCATCACGCTCGTTAACATCCCATCGATTTCTGCGGGCTGCGGCCCAGACAGCCACGCGGTCGGCCTGGACGGCAAAGGCATCCGCCGGTGCCGGTTCCCGACGGTCATACCGCTCGCATTCAATCCACCATTCGAGATCCCGGTCGACCCGTTCCAGCTTTTCATCCCGTTTACCCGGATCATGGGCCATGCCGACATTAATGATTTTGTGCGCCATGGCAATGTGGGCCAGCCACTCCGGACCGCCGACACCGGCAGCCCGCATGAGAGACATAATCAGCGCCCGACGCAGTGACCCGATCACCGGACATGCAGGGTGGAGGAGAAACTCCATCAGATGCCGGGGATCCAGGGGTTTCCACAGCAGTCGCAGGGCCAGACCCAGCACCTGTGGAATGCCGCGCGATCTCGACGGGTTATCAATCCCCGCGGTCGGTTTCCCCATTTCATGAATCGCCTGATCGATGAGATGCGCATTCGCGCCGCTCACCAGCACAGTCGATGGATCGCGCATGGCCATACGGGCGGCTATGCGGGCCAGCACCGGCTCGGACCGTGAACTCACAATCAATAACGAACCGTCATTGGCAAACTCAATCCCGCGCACCGATGAATCCAGCAGTGCCCGCTGAAAATTCCCCAGATCCGAAGAACTTTCACAGCCCATGAATTCATTCAAATCATCACTCCGATATCTGCCGCCCAGAATTTTCAACAACCTCCGCCACATGAATGGCAGCAGCTCGGGATCGTCCATCAGCTCGGGACGGGCAATTCCCGAAGGCCGCCCCTCCACTTCCAGTGCATGGATAATCCCATGAAGCCTGTCCCCGTCACTGCAGCAGTGTGCGGCCTCCAGTTGTGAATTGAGCTCAGTCAGTGCTTCCATCCGCTTCGAGACCGACCGCAGGGGGGCGCATCCGTCCCAGCCGGCCATCACCAGTTCATCTCTCCACTGCAGCAGTTTTGCGGCCACGCCCAGCGAGTCCCGTTCAAATGATCCGGCCGCGAACTCACCACCGGAGCGGTAATACGCCTCCATCGCCGCTTTCGCGCCCACAACCCTTTCGCATTGAGGTGGAAGCGGCCGGCTCAGGCCCAGGCGCTTCTCCATTATATCCATCATCCGCATCGGGCCGCACCATGCCATTCCCGGTCCGGACTCGCCACCGGACGGCGGCACATACCCATCAAGATCAATGCCAAAAATTATCTTTTCCATATACCTGTCTCCCTGGTCCTTTAGGTGTGAGCGATACGTATCCCCCGGTTAATTCTCCTCGATGAAAGCGTCCATATCCTATGACGTGATTCGCGTGAAGTGGAGAAATTTTTTAAATAAAAAGTTCACAAACAGCAACCGCCATCAATACGCCGGTTGGTGGCGGAGGAATAAATATAAAAAAAGAAATTCCATTCATGACAAAGCCTGTGATCCGGTCATGTGCGGTGGTTGTCAGCACTTGAAAATCGTTAAGTCTCAATACTTGAATTATTAGTTGGAATGAATGGCCGGGGTGCCGGGGTGCGGCTTGTGCATGCCTCTCCCGGTTTTCAGAAAAAACCGGAAAACCCTGTCGCCACAAGGCCGGGGAGGTCCGCGGAGGTCCGGGATCTTGCAGGATGCGACAGTATCCGGGCAGAGTATGCCAGGATATGCAAAGCCCTTCGCAGGGTGTGAAAAAATCTGAAAATTTCACTTGCCTGTTCAGGAAATTTGATTGTAAAGAATCACCATTGCCAAATTCAGCCAAGCGGTCGCGATGGCTCATCATTAATTATTATTTTTGTTATGACGGACTGGAACCTTAAGATCGTCGCGCATCTGCACGACCCTCCGGAGAAGGCTTATGACTATTCTCCCGAACACTGAGTCAGATCCAGCCTTCGGCACAGTGCTGAAAGACTCACGGAGTGGTCGCGGGCAGCCTGGGCTTTGAACCCGGTGGTGTATCTTTTGCGGGTGTTGGTCTGATTCTTCGTGCTTTCCATTAAGATGGTTTCTGGTCTGAAAAGCTAGCTCACCTCACTATGCCAGGTGGGCTGGTCCGCAGGACATAAAGCAGCGTTATCCGTCAGCCGACATTCTGCCTGACAACCGGGGCGTGTTTAATATCAAGGGGAATAATTACCGACTCATAGTGAAAATCCACTACAACACGGGCATCGTCTATATCCGCTTTGTCGGCACCCATGCCGAATACGACAAGATCGACGCCACAACCATATGAGTATGATGAAAATCAGAATACTGAAAACCGAAGAAGAATACCGCGCGGCACTTGCGCGACTGGAGTCACTGATGGATGCCGAGGCCGGCTCGGAGGAGGAAGAGGAACTCGAACTCTGGTCCCTGCCGGTTGAGCAATATGAGCAGGAGAATTTTCCAATCGATTTTCCCGATCCGGTGGAGGCCATGCGGTTCCGCATGGACCAGGAGGGATTGCGGCAGAAGGACCTTGTCAGGATCCTGCCCGGCAAGAACCGGGTTTCAGAAATCCTCAACCGGAAGCGGCCACTCAGCCTGTTGATGATCCGGTCACTCCACAAAAACCTTCAAATTCCAGCCGAAGTCCTGATCCGGACCACCAGCAATCCGTCCCGGCCTGCCGCGCCACAGCCATAGTCAAAACCCAGGCAGAAACGCAAGAAAGAATACTCCAACTGATGACGGCCCTCAGGTTTTTCGCTGAACCCAGGGGACAGGACATTTTGAATCGGGAAATGATCACTACATTTCCGGCCGTGTCCTGATTGGCAGAGGAAGCGTTTGGTTTCAGGTTTGAAGCAAAGACCTCTCAGTGAACCGCGAATTGTGGTGAAGTAGGAAAAATTTGACAAAAACCCCATTTTAAGTAAAACATGATTTACTTATTTCAATCAAACAAGCATGGATCTGCCGAAATCCG
>JAUIAG010000254.1 GCA_030425355.1 Verrucomicrobiia bacterium | reverse complement strand
ACTTGAGAGCGGTGATCAAAGCGGCATCATCCAGCTCACGGGTTGCCTTCAGACTCGTTTCGATAATCTCATCCGCGGTCATCGTGCTCGACACCGTCGAGGAATACGAATTGCGCTGTTTGTCGATCTGCTGTTCTTCCTGCAGAAGTTCCTTCAGTTCGGCCAGACTCATCCGCGCCAGCTGACCAATACGATGGCCGCGCTCGGAAGCCAGCCTCATCAGCGTCAGCCGGTGGATGTCCTCGTCCGAGTACAGCCGCCGGTTGGATTCCGTTCGCTGGGGAACCACTGCCTCATACCGCTTCTCCCAAATCCGAATCACATGAGGAGACAAACCGGTCCGAAGCGAAACCACCTTGATCGGATGTAAGTTCTCTTCCATCGCTCTTTTCTCAGTTTAAAGTCGCTTTTGTCTAATTTAAGACTCTCCAACAATAGACGTCTAAAAAAATAGTTCAACAAAAAATGGTAAAAATTCAACGAAACCCGACAAAAACCCTGTCAAATGCCCAATGTTTTAAAAAATCGACGAAATAAAGTAGACAAACTTAAAACATTATGGAACAAATTGAATCCAGGTTTGGTCTAACTAACGAAAGATCAACAAACATTGATCTGAATTCGAAAGGAACTGGATAACAATATGAACGGAGCACGAACAAGATTTCAATCAGGAATAAGGGCGGCCGGAGTAGTTAGACGCAAATCCGACACGACTCCCAGACCGGGATCCTCAGCCACCATCGACGGCATGATACTGATCGGTGACGAGATGCCGGAAAGGGTGAGGGTCGCCTCTGAATCATCAACCACAGCCGACAACTCATCCCGCGAAGAGTCCGCACGGATTCCCAGCATTCAGGAAAGCGGCAGCTCTCTCGGACGCTACATGCACGAAATCGGTCAGGTATCGCTTCTGACTCCCGAGGAAGAGATCGAACTTGCCCGACGTGTCCGCAACGGCGATGAGAAGGCAAGGGAGAAGATGATTACCGCCAACCTTCGTCTCGTGGTTAAAATTGCCAAGGAGTATGAGGGGTTCGGTCTTCCACTGCAGGATCTGATCAACGAAGGCAACATCGGCCTCATGAAGGCTGTCGAACGTTTCGATCCAAGCAAGGGCAGCAAACTTTCAACATATGCATCATGGTGGATCAAGCAGGCTGTTAAGCGCGCCCTCGGCAACCAGAGCAAAACCATACGTCTCCCGCTTCACCTGGTCGACCGGCTTGCCAAGATGCGCAAAATTTCCAAGCGTTACTTCGAGGAGTTCAAGCGCGAGCCATCGGATGAGGAATTGGCGGAAGAACTCGAGATCGCTCTTCCGAGAGTTCGGCTGCTCAGACGGGCCGCCATGCGTCCTCTGTCTCTTGAAACGCCGCTTGGCGACGACGACAGCAGCTGCATCAGTGATGTCGTAGCCGACGAAAAGGCAGTCAGCCCCTATGACGAACTGGAGGAAAAGACCCTCAAGAGTCTGCTTCCAGGTCTTATGGACACTCTGACCTTCCGTGAAGCGGAAATCCTTCGCAGGCGTTTTGGTCTGGACGGAGATCCGGGTATGACACTCGAGGAGGTCGGCGAGTTATTCGGGGTGACCCGTGAGCGTATCCGGCAGCTTCAGAACATCGCTCTTAAAAAACTCCGCCAGCGGATTGAAGAAGACCGCGGTCTTGAGGATATCGACTCCGAACAGGAAGAGGCGCACTCCCACTCCTTCTGATGGGGCGCGTTGCCCTGTTCCTCCGACCTTCCTTCCATACCCTGAAAACGGCAAAGTGATCACCACCTTAAAACGTCTCCCGTTTTCCTGAATATTGTGAATCCGCTGATTCGCACCCTTCGAAAGCAAAGACGATGTCTGAAACAAATCACCAATCCAGTCAATCCGGCAGCGTATTTGTCATCTTCGGAGCGTCAGGAGGAATTGGTTCCCAGGTGGTCAGGGACCTTGCTGGAAGAGGTAATCACATTCTTGCCGTTGGGCGGGATAAACAGAAGCTGAATGAAGCCTTCTCGGGTCTGCCCGGAGTGGAATTCGCTGAAGCCGATGTGTCTCAGCCGTCATCATTCGATGACGCCATTGCTGTCGCCGGGGATAAATGGGGCAAAGTCGACGGCGTTGCCAACTGCATTGGCGGGCTGCTTCTCAAACCGGCACACCTCACGAGCCTCGATGAGTGGAACAATCAGCTTCTCGTGCATGCCACCAGCTCGTTCCTGGTCCTCAAATCCTCGCTGGAGGCTCTGAAAAAGTCCCGCGGAAGTCTTGTCCTCATTTCATCCGTTGCGGCGGCACGAGGATTCCACAATCATGAAGCCGTTGCCGCTGGAAAGGCAGCTGTCGAAGGGCTCGTTCTTTCTGCTGCTGCAACCTACGCCCCTTCCGGTGTCCGTGTCAACGGAGTGGCACCAGGGCTGGTCATGACCCCCCTCACCTCATCATTACTTTCCAATGAAAATATGCAGAAGGCTTCCGCGGCCATGCATCCACTCAACCGTATCGGATCACCCGGGGACATCAGTTCTGCTGTGTGCTGGCTTCTCGACCCGCACCAGAGCTGGATCACCGGACAGATCATCCACATCGACGGCGGTATGAGTTCCATACAATCCCGAAATCGCGCCTGAAGGTTCATGAAATCAAAAGAAGTTGTAGTTGTTGGAGCTGGGCCAGGCGGCCTTGCTGTATCAATGATGCTGGCCAAGTCCGGCTGCAAAGTGACGTTGCTGGAGAGGCGCGACCGCCCGGGTGGACGGACTTCTTCTCTCGGTGATGATCAGTACACCTTCGATCTGGGGCCCACATTTTTCCTCTACCCGAGAGTTCTCCAGGAAATTTTTCAATTCTGCGGCTACAACCTCTTCAAGGAAGTTCCCATGAAACGGCTGGATCCACAGTACCGGATTCAGTTTGAAAGCGGCGGCCGCATTGATGCGACGCCTGATCCGGTCGCCATGCGGGAACAGATTGCATCGCTCAACCCCGCGGATGCCGACGGTTTCGATGCTTTCATCGCCGAGAACCGCCAGAAACTCAAGGCGTTCCAGCCCATTCTCGAGCAGCCTTTCAATTCGTGGAAGGACGTCCTTCGTCCTCACCTCCTCAAGGTCCTTCCCCTTCTGAAACCACATCAGTCGGTCGAGACATACCTCAAACGGTTTTTCTCCGATCCGCGTGTCCGCATCGCATTCTGTTTTCAGTCCAAATATCTCGGAATGTCCCCTTTCCAGTGCCCGAGCCTCTTTTCGATCCTCAGCTTTCTGGAGTATGAATTCGGAGTCTACCATCCGATTGGCGGATGTAACTCGGTGACTCAGGTCATGGCGCGGATTGCAACCGAACTCGGGGTCGACATCCGCTATAATGAACCGGTCAAATCATTCGAATACAGGGGCCGCAGGCCGGTCAGGGCTTTCACGGAGCAGGGTGAATATCGCGGTGACGCTTTCGTCGTCAATGCTGATTTTGCCCAGTTCATGTCCAGGGCCATCCCCAACGCGCTGCGCCAGCGCTGGACAGACCGGAAGCTGGAGAAAAAGAAATTTTCCTGCTCCACTTACATGATGTATCTGGGTGTGAGAAAACAGTTTGACCTGCCGCACCACACCATCCACATATCCGATGAATACCGACGGAATCTCACTGACATCGAGGAAGACTTCGTTATTCCGGAGAGCCCCTCATTTTATGTTCAGAATGCCAGCGTGACGGATCCCAGTCTGGCTCCGGAAGGCAGGAGCACACTTTATCTCCTCGCACCCGTCTCACACCAGCACCCCAACATCGACTGGGCACGGGAATCCGCTTCATTCAGGGAGAAGTTCCTGGATCGCATCAGGCTTGCCGGATTCGATCTCGATCCTTCAGATATCGAGTATGAGAAGATTGTGACTCCCGCTGACTGGGAGCATGAACATCAGATTTATCGCGGTGCCACTTTTAATCTGGCTCACGGACTGACCCAGATGCTGCACCTCCGTCCACGCAACCGCTTTGAGGACCTTGAAGGGGTTTATCTTGCCGGTGGCGGCACTCATCCTGGCAGCGGTCTCCCGGTTATCTTCGAATCCTCCCGCATCACCAGCAACCTGCTCCTTGAGGATCTCGGCATGGAGCCAATTCCTGCCCAGGTCGGTTCCCACAAGCTGGGAAGCGAATCCCCCGAGCTGATGCCGGCGTGAATTTCCTCCGACTGCCCCACTTCGATCACCGGCATTCAGCATATCCCGGCGGAGTTCCATGAATGGATTAGAGGATGCTTCAATGGGGGATCCCGGCCGGTTTTCCTGCTTCAGGCATGAATTGTCCCGGCAGGTTCATCAAATTGCCGGCGAGGTTGCCGCGCTCAGAAGTGTTCAGGAAACAGAAGTGATTCTAACCGAAGTCATGCCTCTTTTGTCGGCGTGTCGTTTCCTAGAACGGCATGGGGCCTCCATACTGAAAGCCCGCCGGGCCGGTCCCGGACGGCTTCCCTGGTGGCTTTTCGGCGTCAGTTCCATGATTCACAGGGTCCCGCACGGACAGGTCATGATTCTCAGCCCATCCAATTACCCGCTTATGCTTTCAGGTATCCAGACCCTGCAGGCATTGTTTGCGGGTAACCGGGTCATTCTCAAACCCTCTCCCGGTGCCGGGAAATTATGGGCGCTCCTCCGCGACATGCTTTACAGCAGCGGTTTCACTCAAAGTGACTTCACTCTTGAAACTGAAGACCCCGAAGCACTCCGGCGCACACTCGACTCGGGAATCGATAAACTGATCATGACCGGAGGTGTCCAGAATGGACGAAAGGTCTACGAAGCAGTTGCCGGTCATGGCATTCCCGCAACCCTCGAACTGTCGGGCTGGGACTCATGCATCGTCGGACCTGACGCGGAGCCGCCTATCGTTCTGCAGGCACTGAAGTTTGCTGTCTCACTCAACCGCGCCAGAACCTGTATTGCCCCTCACCGGCTCTTTGTCCCTTCGTCACAAATTCACCATTATGAAAAACTTCTGGCGGATGTCCCGTGGGAGTCAGTGTCCACTGAAGGAGGCACTTGTGCCAAAGCGTCGGAAAGTCTGAAGTCAGCTGTCAATGAAGCCTTGAATGACGGCGCGGCGTTGATTCACGGTTTGTGGAACCAGTCCGACAGCACTGCATGGCCGGTGATCCTGAGCGGCTGTCAGCCTTCCATGCGAATCTGCCGCGAGGATTTTTTTGCACCAGTAATGGCACTGATTCCCTATGAGAGCGATTCAGAGCTCATCGCCCGGGCCAATGACTGCCCGTTTGCTCTCGGCTCAAGTATATTTACTCCCGACAGGCAGTGGGCCGGGCGCATCGCATCCCGGATTCGTGCCGGGATCGTGACCATCAACGATATCATCGCCTGCACAGCGGATCCCCGCATTCCTTTCGGAGGAACAGGTGCCAGTGGATTCGGGGTCACCCGCGGCACCGAGGGACTTCTCGAAATGACACGCATCAAGGTCATTCAGTCCAGGCGGCATAAAAAACATCCCCATTTTGATCGGATCCCCGATGGTGCCGGACCCATCCTCGGGAAACTCCTGCTCATGACCAATGCGCCCGATATGAGGACTTTCCTCGAGGCGCTTGGCGGGATGACTGCTTTACTCCAAAAATCAATTTCCACCAGAAAGAAAACTTCCAGAGATGACCGTTCAACCTGACAAAAAGATAGCCGTTATAGGCGGCGGGCTCGGCGGGCTCGCTGCTGCCTGCACCCTCGCTGCACGTGGTCACAGAGTGGCCCTTTTCGACAAGAACAGCTGGCCCGGCGGCAAAGCGGCCGTCCTCGCCCAAGATGGATTCTCCTTTGACATGGGGCCCACTATCCTCACCCTGCCATCCGTCCTGCGCCGGATCTTCTCCGAATCCGGACGGAATATGGAGGATTATCTCGAACTGGTCCGTCTCGACCCGCAGTGGCGCTGCTTTTTCCAGGATGGCTCAGTCCTCGATCTGCTCGAAGACACCGATTCCATGGCCAGAGAACTCCACCGCTTCTCGGATGAGGATGGCATTGAAACCGGCTACCGACGGTTCATGACTCTCTCGGAGAAACTTCACGACATTTCCAACCGGTTCTTTTTCTACAAGCCCATCGGGGGGATCAAGGACATGTTCTCACTGCGGGAAAGCTTCAATGTCGCGCTCCTTCGTGACGTGCTGGCACTCCGCATGGGCAAGTCTGTCGGAGACACAATTCGCGAATTCATCCCCGACGCACGGGTGTCGCAGATGATGGACCACTTCACCCAGTACGTCGGATCCTGTCCCGAGAACTCGCCCGCCGTACTCTGCGGGATTGCCGACATGCAGACCCGCGAGGGGATATGGTACCCCATGGGCGGAATCGGCGCTGTCCCGAAAGCCCTTGTCAAACTGGCGGGCGAACTGGGTGTCGAGTTCCATCTGAACACCGAGGTGGCCCGCATTCACTTTGAAGGGGATGCTGTGACAGGACTGACCACCACCGCCGGGGACACCCATCGTTTTGACGTCATGGTCTCCAATTCAGATGCGGTCCGGACCTACACCGAGCTTGCTGACTCGGCTGATGTCCAGCGGAGCTTCAATGCCGGCAAAAAATATGATCCCGCCTGTTCCGGCGTGGTGCTCTACCTTGGACTCAACCGTCGATACGAGCACCTCAAACATCATAACTTTGTTTTCTCCCGCAATCCCGAGGAGGAATTCCATGCTATTTACGAGGAAGGCGAACCGGCCCCTGATCCCACCTGTTATCTGGCTGCGCCATCCAGAACGGATCCTGCGGTGGCTCCCGAAGGCGGTGAGGCTCTCTATGTGCTGGTGCACACGCCATATCTCCGCAGCCATCATGACTGGAACCGAATGCTTCCCAAGTATAGGAAGGTCATTCTTGATAAACTCAAGACCACCGGAAAGATGGAGGATATTGAGGACCGCATCGTTTTCGAATCCGCTCTGACACCGCAGTCCATTCACGACCGTTACCGGGTGCTGAATGGAGCGATCTACGGTCTAGCCAGCCATGGCAACTATTTTGGAGCCTTCAAGCCGTCGAACCGCAGCCCCTACGCCAGAGGTCTCTACCTCAGCGGTGGTGCCAGCCATCCAGGACCGGGCATGCCCATGGTTCTTATGTCCGGATGGATTGCAGGGGATTCTGCAGACGGGGACATCAGATCCGGAGTCGTCTCCCTCTGACCAAATCATTGGGTTTCACTGCACCGGCGGGCTAACTCTGGAATGAATTCCGCATCGACAGACCTGATCCCGAGGGTGCAGCGGAGGCGGCTTCAGCTGTTTATCGCCTTCACCCGATGGTATGTGAAACGCAACTTCCACGCCATCCGTGTCCTGAACCTGCCGCCACCAGAGATCACTTCACCCGATGCATCGGAACCTGTGGTCATGTATGCCAACCATCCATCGTGGTGGGATCCTCTGATTGGGCTGTTCATGATCGACAGGTTTTTTCATGACTGGAACGTCTACTCTCCCATCGATCAGAAAATGCTCGACCAATACCGCTTCTTCAGACACCTGGGGTTCTACGGGGTGGATCGGGAGAACCCG
>JAUIAG010000253.1 GCA_030425355.1 Verrucomicrobiia bacterium | reverse complement strand
GGCTCTGCTGAACCGCCAACTGTATATCCCGATAGAAATTCCATCTCATTCATCGAGCAACTGGTATCGGGTTCCACTGGCTCGGGAGGTGCGTGGATCCCTGTAGTCGGTGCACCTCTTACTGATCCCAATGCTCAAAACGACACTGGTGTTACAACTCCCTGAATCACTCAGCCATATTCATGCCCAAATCGCATAACTGTATGAAACCACTTTCACTGTTTGCTGCCCTGGTGATTGGAACCGGTATTTTTCTCCCTTCCGGTTCTCAAGGCCAGAGCATAAATTACGTCAATGACAATGTTGTCATTGGCAGACCGGAGATTGTAGCCGACACATTTTCCAACCTTGGCTATTTTGAAATTGCGAACGCCACCAATGTCTTTAACGACCCCGACTTCGGATCGATCGGGAGCACAGAGGACATGCCTCCATTCGCCCCCTTTGGCACCACCCACTTCACTAATGGTCCTTCCGGTAGAATGATCGGTGACTTTCGGTTCGCCACCAAAAACGAAACCACTTTCGAACCCGCCGAGCACTTTCTGAATGATGGATTGATTGAGTCTTTCAACCACCTTCTCATCTCGGCAGACCTGATCGAGAATCATGGAGTTCTCAATGCAGGATCATCAAGCCGGCTGGAAATCCGCGGCAACACCGTCGATTTTACCTTCGGTAAGCTCAATGCATCACAAAGCGAGGACTTCATCTTCGGTGGCGGAGCATTTGGATTAACCAACTATGCCAATCCCATCGGCATTCGCGATAGATACTGGGCGGTGGGAACTAATCAGGTTCTGGCAGGCGACGGCACCGGTCAGGGAACTGGTCGAGTCTTCGACCACAGTAACTATCTCATACCGACAAATTTCCTCACTGCTCCACATGATGTTGTATTTGCCGGCACACTCCAGACCAACACCGTCCTCCTGCCAACACCATTTTTTGCCCCTGATTTTACTGCTGCGGATTTTGGCGTCTCGGTTCAGACAAATGCCCTGGAAGGGACAAACGCCATAATCCAGCTGGTTTATTTCCGGACCAATTTTCCTCAGGCTGTTGACACCAATACTTCAATCAACGCGGAAACCCGATGGGTGGGTGTCAATGACTTCTCATTCCCCATTGTCAATTATCAATATAACTCCTTCAACAATTTTGAAGATGACTTCACCTCCCAGGACCTCTTCATTTTTGACCGTTTTCAGGTTGTTGAGGGTACCAACCGGTTCCTGCTGACAAATTTCAGCGAACCTGTGAACAGCCGCCCCAACACATACGACATCATCCGCGACCGTAGCACAGCCGAGCCTGTCTGGGACTCCGCCGTCGCAGGAAACACAACATTTACAAATACCCTGCTCATTAATCCGAGTCTGGCTGCAACAGTTGTCTCAAACTCTGTTTATGCCGCCTATTCATTTGAACTCACCCCTCCGGAACCCACACGATTCATTTTCATTGGAGGCATACGCATTCCTGTTTCAGACCCGGTCAGCGATTCCCGCCACCCCACAAATATGGTGGGCAGAATGCTGATCGAAGCAGAAACACTCGACCTTACAGCATCCAGAATCCGGGCAGAGAACTACCTGAAAATACAGGCGGACAAGGTCATCGGCAGCTCACCTGCATCGGTCGACTCACTCCGCTATGATCTGACTCTCTCCAACGATGAGGATGTCCTGAGCATTACCAATCTGGTGCGGGATACAGTTTCACGCTTCAGTGGTCAAGTGGGTCTGTACACCACAACCTGGACAAATCAGATAACTCAACTCTCCACCAACGTGGATGAAGCTGGAACAGAGACAATTACCACCAATTTCGCCGATGCCTATTACCACGTTTTTGTCGTGGATCCGATCTTCCAGACCGACCAGAACTCTGAAATCATGCAACTCACTGCCACCAACGGGAAAAAGATCCAGATTGGAGACAACTTTGTTCTGAACGAAAATATCACTCTCGATGCTCCGGAAGTTGAGCTTTATGGCCGCATAACCGGTCGTCGTGGTGTCCCATTAATCGACGACCTCGCATTCCCGTCTCTCCAGAAGATTGGCATTTTCAATACTCTGTCACTGGTTGATGGACTTCGTCTCGGCCAGAACCGCGATCTAACCAGCATCACCATAGGCGGTGCAGCAGCCGTTTCCGCTTCGTCCATGTCCTTGAAAGCTGAAACGCTGGAACTTAAAGAAGCAGCCACTTTGTCAACGAGTTTCGCCGGTATAAGCATTGAGGGCAACACTCTGAACCTCACCGACGGATCAACAATAACACCTCTGGGTGTTACTATTATCACCGGCCAGGACATCAACATTGGAGGTCTGACCCTCGATACATTCTCATCCATAATGGATGATTTTCCAGATGTTGTGCTTCCTCTGACCATCAATGTTGGATCGACTCTTCACGATGACGGCATTGGCGCAATGATCACCACTTCAGCCGGTATTCATGTCAACGGTTCCGGTCTGCAGGGAGATCTCAGCTTCTCAACCATCACCTCCATGATTCCTAAATTCCGTCAGACCATTCACTCATGGCCTGCGATGGACAATGGTGCATCGGCATCTGCATTCAATAACAACCTGGCTGTAGGAACATTTGAGTTTAATGTCGCCGGCGCTCCTTCCCGGGTCATAATCCGCGGAACTTCTGAAGGGAATCATGCCCTCTACGTCAACAACCTCGTCCTCAGTGGAGCGGCTGAAACCAGCTTCGCCGAAGTCTTCAGCATACCTGACAACTTCCGCATCTACTTCCAGAATGTCACATCGGCCAATGGGCTGCTCATGCTCGAGGATGTCAATGGCGCCTATGATGGAAAGTTCGTCCATGTTCCTGTGGTGGCAGACGATCAGACAGCTGGCGGATCAGGGATCCCGGTCAGCATCGTCACGGAGACACTCGCAGCTGACGGTTCTCAGTCTGTCACTCTCCAGGTCCAGGCTCAACCGGGTGTCACATACATCATCGAACAGACGACGGATCTCAGCTCTGGAATCTGGACTCCCGTCGGGACCATTATCAACCAGGGAAGCACCACCGCTTCACTGTCCTCTCAGCCATTCACAGTCGACACCGATCAGGCCTTCTTCCGCATTCGTGGAAATTGATTCCTGAATCAGGATATCCCGATCAAACTGTTTTCACCTCAAACCGGAGCACACCAGCTCCGGTTTTTTGTTTTACTTCATTCATTATTCAAAGTTTCCTTGAATGAAGGGAACCCCATTGGTTCAGGTCGGGATTCCGTCCATCGGATTCCTCCCCCTTCATTTGTGAAATCACAGAAGACCGGGTTCGTTAATGAGGTAGGTTGTGTTTAGCGCCAGTCCAGGCCTCAGCAAATCTCGAAGAGAATGAGAATGAGAATTGAAGATGAAAAACTGAAGAGGGGAAGAAAAGATTTGGAGGCGAGGGCCGGAATCGAACCGGCGATAAAGGTTTTGCAAACCTCTGCCTTACCACTTGGCCACCCCGCCGTGGGACGACAACTCTACACTTTCAGCCGGCCTGTTCAAGCGGAAAAGTAAATTCCTTGAAAAATTAAGAGATCCATCCAATCTCTTCCTGAACAGCCGAATTCTCATGGGAGCTGACTATCAACGATCGGTTATTTCCTCCGACAATCAGGTGCTGGTTGATAATTTCGTCAATGCTCTCGCCAATGAAAGGCGGGCCTCTGTGAATACGATCAGGAACTATACGCAGGCTCTCAATGAGACCATCCGGTTCCTTGATTCCGAGGGTGCTGTCGACAATGGATGGCAGTGGGCCTCTTTAAAGAGAGATCATTTCCGGCTCTATTTACGACACTTGAGTCGCAGGGGACTTTCAGCCTCGGCCATCCGACTCAGGATCTCGGGTCTTCGTTCCTTTTACCGGTTTCTCATTCGCCGATCAGTCGTGGAAGACTCCCCGCTGGATGACCTTCATCTGCCCAGAATCAGCAGGAAACTTCCCGGATTTCTGACGATGGACCAGATGCTGGCACTCCTCCGTGCACCCCTGGAATTGTATCAGAAGGCTCCCTCGGCAAAGCACCACTTCAAGGCCGTGAGGGATACAGCCATCCTGGAAACCATTTACTCCTGCGGCCTGCGTATCAGCGAACTCTGCCAAATGAAAAAAGCCGACTTTGACTTTTCCGGAATGTCTGTGCGGGTCCTTGGCAAGGGGAACAGGGAGCGAATCCTTCCCGTCAGTGAACCGGTGAGTATCGCCATGGAATCGCTCTGGAGTCAGCAGTTGCCATGGATGCGGAATAACGGCGTTTGGGCGTTTCCGGTCTATGCGCACGTTGACAAGCCGGTGTCTCCCAGAGTCGTTCAGTTGAGGTTGAAGCACTTTCTGGCCCATGCCGGTCTGGATCCGGCAATTTCACCCCATAAACTGCGCCATTCTTTCGCCACCCATCTGGTCAACAACGGTGCGGACCTGCGTGCCGTTCAGGAACTTCTTGGTCACGTGAACCTCATGACAACCCAGATCTATACTCATATCTCTCCGGAGCGACTGCTCAACGCTTACAGACAGGCCCACCCGAGGGCGTGAAGCTCACCGGGCAACCGGGCGCAATAAGACTCTGCCTGATCAGGAATGCCGGAAGCCGGTTTCTTCCTTCTGCATCCCCATATTCCCGTGTTTTGTCCGGTATTGCGAAAAATGCTGCCGGATGATCTGGGTGATGGTCCGAATGGAACGGTTTTCGGTATTTATCAGCAAATGCGCCTGCCGATAGTAACAGCACCGCTCGCGGAGCTTGGTGGAAATGAACTCAAAGGCATCAGGGCGATTCAGAAGTGGCCGGTGCTTCTGATTCCTTACCCTCTCCCAGATCGTTGACTCATTGGCCCAGAGGCACACCACCATCGCAATTTCCTTGAGGGTGTCCATATTTCCGTGGTGTGTGACCAGTCCTCCACCGGTCGAAATCACCAGATTCTGACGGGTTCTCAATCCCTCAAGGATCTTGACCTCCATCTCACGGAAGGCCTCCTCACCGTAATTCTCAAAAATGGCCGGGATGTTCTGCTGACAGGCCTCCTCGATCATATGGTCGGTATCCACAAAATCGAAATGAAGCTCACGAGCCAGTGCCTGACCGACAACGGTCTTGCCGGTCCCCATGAAACCGACAAGTGCCACGTTATCATAACTGCCCGACGACTTCGCCATTAAGCCAATCTAGCACCTCCGGCTTCACCTTGGACAGATCAATCTGGATAGGCCGGAAATTATGTCCCCCGCCGCCCGGCGCTGCCCGGTGCCATGCTCCTTCTTCATGGCCCACAGCCAGGAACAAAGAGAACAAAAATGAGCATGGCACCGGACAGGGCTGGTCCAGAAATAAAGAGCATGGCACCGGACTGGGCTGGTGCAGGAATAAAGAGCATGGCACCGGACTGGGCTGGTGCCGGAATAAGGAGCATGGCACCGGACTGGGCTGGGGCAGGAATAAAGAGCATGGCACCGGGCTGGGCTGGGGCAGGAATAAGGTGCATGGCACCGGGCTGGGCTGGGGCAGGAATAAAGTGCATGGCACCGGGCTGGGCTGTGGCAGGAATAAGGTGCATGGCACCGGGCTGGCCTGGGGCAGGAATAAGGAGCATGGCACCAGGCGGGGCTGCGGTATTTGGGTTTATTTTCTGTCGAAAGAATGTAAGCTTGGGGCGTTGAGTATTGAATATACAGGTAAGGAGATGGTTTTTTCGGGGATTCCCGTGGCTTCCGGTGTGGCTCATGGTCCTGTGTGCCTTGTGGGGCAGAAGGGGTATTCGATCCCTGAGCGGCGCATTGAGGATTCCGAGGTCCAGTCGGAGATCCACCGTTTCCAGCAGGCTATTGTCGAGACCCGCCGTGATGTTCTGGAGGTGCAGGAAAAGGTGACTTCCGCGCTCGGGGATGAAAACGGCCGCATCTTCGATGCGCATTTACTGGTTCTCGAAGATCAGGCATTGCTTGACCAGGTGATCCGCAGCATCAGCGACTCACGGATGAATGTTGAGTGGGCCTTTCGGCAGGCTGCCGACAAGTATATTCAGGCTCTGGCAGCCATCGAGGACGAATACCTTCGGGAACGGGCTGCCGACATGCGCGATGTCACCGATCGCGTTCAGCGTCGAATTCTGGGTCTGGACTCCACCCTTCATAATCCGGATTCGATCAAAAAGCCGTCGCTGTTGGTCGGCCACGATCTCGCGCCTTCCTACACGGCGATGCTGCGCAGGGAAATGACCCTCGGTTTTGTCACCGAGGTTGGCAGCCGCACCTCCCACACAGCGATCCTCGCGCGGTCCCTGAAAATTCCGGCACTGGTCGGGGTGGAGGGAATATGCGGCCGCATCCGCAATGGTCAGGTCGCGGTCATCGATGGCTTCGACGGCCTTTTCATCCTCAACCCGTCTCCGCAGACCCTTTTCGAATACGGCCAGCTGGTGCAGAAAAAGTCCTTTGCTCTGGGGCCGGTCTACGCGGAGAGGTCTCTTCCCTCTGTTATGAAAGATGGCCGTCGAATCAGCATATCCGCCAATATTGAACAGAGTTCCAATGTAACGGATGTTCTGGACAGCGGGGCAGAGGGTGTGGGGCTTTTCCGCACTGAATATCTTTTCATCTCGCGCGACCGTCTTCCGTCCGAGGAGGAGCAGTTTGAGGCGTATGATGAAGTGGCCTCCGTGCTGAGTCCCAATCAGGTGGTGATCCGCACGCTGGACCTCGGCGGTGACAAAATCCTCAGCAAGGTCGATCATGCCCCCGAGATCAACCCGTTTCTGGGGATGCGGGCGATCCGCCTCTGTCTCCAGCAGGTGCAGCTTTTCAAAGCGCAGTTGCGGGCCATTCTGCGGGCATCGCGCCATCGCAATGTCCGGCTGATGTATCCCATGGTCTCCTGTGTGTCCGAAATTACCCAGGCCAATGCCATTCTCGAGGAGTGCAAGAGCGAGCTGAGACGCGACGGAGTTGACTTTGATGAGGAAATTCCGGTGGGGGCCATGATCGAGACGCCCAGTGCCGCAGTCACCTCTGATATCCTTGCCCGTCATGTTTCCTTTTTCAGCATCGGGACCAATGATCTGATTCAGTATTCAATGGCAGTGGACCGCCTCAACGAGAAGATTGCCTATCTTTACAAGCCGGCTCATCCGGCTATCCTCAGACTGATTCATCGGACAGTCACCAATGCGCAGAATCATGGCATCCGGGTCAGTGTATGCGGTGAGATGGCCAGCGAACCCGTGTTCATACCGATTCTGCTGGCTCTGGGAGTTGATGAGCTGAGCATCTCGCCGCCGCTCATCCCGGGTGCCAAATTTCTCGTGCGGCATATGGATCCGTCCCAGCTCAAAACCATCGCCTCGATGGCCCTTGATTTTGCTGAAGAAAACGAACTGATTGAATTCAGCCGGTCCATTATTCAGGATTGCGCACCGGCACTACTCGATACCGACCGCAGTCTCTGATTATGAATGTCATTATCCTCGCCGCCGGATTTTTCGAAGAACTGCATCCCATGTCGCTCACACGGCCGGGGTCACTGCTGACTGTCGGTGGACGTCCACTTC
>JAUIAG010000252.1 GCA_030425355.1 Verrucomicrobiia bacterium | reverse complement strand
TGCGGATGGTGAATGATTCGTGCTGGTTGAGGGGCAGGTTCTCGCCATCCGCATGCACGCGGGTCAGGATGGAGTTGCGGGCGTTGTCGAAGCTGAAGGCATTCCCGGAATGCCCCTCCACAATATGCTCCTGGGAGATATTGAAAACATCCATGTCGTACCTCGAGACGAGGTCCGGGGTTTTGGAGCCCTGAATCTCATCCAGTGGCCAGTATGACACCAGGTCATCCTTGAGTTCGGCCTTCAGCGATGTTGCTCCCATCGCCGCAACCGACAGGACCGCCAGTGCCGCCGTCGTTTTGTTTATCAGATTTTTAGCCAGTTGTTTCATAGTCTTAACAGGTTACACACCACCCCATATGAGGTGGTGCAACGCTCTCGTGATTGGTGAAATCGGTGTCACTATGTAAAAATTCCATCAGCAGATCAAACCAATTGTCATCAGAGTTATGACAAATCCGGAATGGCGGGCATTGACAAAGGGCAAAAGTAATGGGGCGGGATGGCGCGGGGCAATGAAGTGCCCGCCGGCGTCTTGGAAGACTGGATTGGAAGGGAGCGGTGGTGAACGGCGGCCCTTTGAGTGCGGCCGGATTCAGTGCAGTGGATTCAGAATCTGATTTCCGGTATTCCACTCCGAAAAGAAGACCCTCCCAAGGGTGAAGGAGGGAGGGTCATTGATCAGTTACTTATTAAGGCAGTCGCAGCCGCCTTGCTGGTTTATGGCTCTGGAAAGTTATGGTTGTCAACAACTTATTCACAGGAATTGTTGGAGTGAACCTGTGATCTTCAGCGGGGGATGGACGGGAAAATGGGCTTGGCAGGAGCGTGAAATCACTTCACTCTGCATGAATGACAGTGCGTAAGCTCTCCATTCTGTGTCTTCTGGCGACGATGATGGCTGCCTGTGGCGGATCGGATGAATCCGGAAGCACGGGCGAAGCTGTTTCTGAGGCGATTTCGGCGCCGGCGGATTATGTGGGAGCGGTGGCACAGGCCGGCAGGAAATCGGAAACAGTCCTGGCCCTGACACAGATTCAAAGAGCCATTCAGACCTATCAGGCAGAGGAAGGCAAACTACCTTTCAACATGGACGAGCTGGTTGAGTCCGGTCATCTGGTGCGGTTACCGGAACTTCCGTCCGGCATGAAGCTGAGTTACGACCGGAGCACCGGCGAAGTGGACATCATTGCGAAAGACCAGTGAGCTGTTGGTTGATGGGCCGTTCAGGCTGCTGACAATTTCAATTTGCGGATCCGTGGCGGGATCCCGGCATTTCTTCCCCGCCACCATCCCGGACACCATTCATTCATACATCGTTTATATACATGGAACAGATCGTTATTCTGGATTTTGGAAGCCAGTATACTCAGGTTATTGCCAGGAGGATTCGTGAAGCGAAGGTTTACTGCACCATCCTTCCGTTCAACAGCGGCATAAACCAGATCCGGAAGATGAACCCGGCTGGAATTATCCTTTCAGGTGGACCGTCGAGCGTTTATGCGAAGGGAGCCCCAAAGCCGAGCCCGAAGATTTTTGAGATCGGCTGTCCAGTTCTGGGGATCTGTTACGGATTACAGGTGATCGGGTCATTTCTGGGCGGGCACGTGGAAAGCAGCGGCAAGCGCGAATTCGGTAAAGGCAGTCTGCAGATACTGAAGGAGGACTCCCCCCTGCTCCGGGGCCTTTCGCAGAACACCCAGGTCTGGAATTCACACGGGGACAAGCTGACGCGGATGCCGTCGGGGTTCCACATCGCTGCAGTTTCCGAAAACAGTGAACACGCTGTCATTGAGGACCGCCGTCGCCATATCTACGGGCTGCAGTTTCATCCGGAAGTTGCCCACACTCCGCAGGGATTCACAATCATCCAGAACTTCGTCCATAAGATTTGCGGCTGCGGATCCGACTGGACCATGAGGAGTTTTATTGAACAGGCCACCGCGGAAATCCGGGAAAGGGTCGGTGACGACAGGGTGATTCTCGGATTGAGCGGTGGAGTGGACTCCAGTGTGGCGGCAGCGCTGATTCATGCAGCCATTGGTCAGCAGCTGACGTGCATCTTCGTGAACAACGGTCTGCTGCGGGGCAATGAGGCAAAGGCCGTCAAGGACCTCTTCGGGCGGAACTTCAAAATGAAGCTTCAATATGAGAATGCCACCACGCTGTTTCTCCAGAAGCTCAAAGGCATCACCAGTCCGGAAAGGAAGCGTAAAGTGATTGGCCAGACCTTTATCAAGGTTTTTGAAAGTGCCATGCAGCGGGCCGGACATGCCCGTTTTCTTGCCCAGGGCACCCTCTATCCGGATGTTATTGAATCCGTGCCCATTGATGGCAACCCGGCTGCGCTGATTAAAAGCCACCACAATGTCGGTGGACTTCCCAAGAAGATGAAATTTGAACTGCTCGAGCCGTTGAAGTGCCTGTTCAAGGACGAGGTGAGAAAACTGGGACTGGAGCTGGGGCTGCCACAGGAAGTGGTTTTCCGGCAGCCTTTCCCGGGGCCCGGACTCGCTGTCAGGATCCTTGGAGAAATCACCTCACGGAGACTCAGGATCCTCCGCGAGGCCGACACCATCATCATCGAGGAAATGAAGAAAAGCGGATGGTATTACAAGGTCTGGCAAAGCTTCGGGGTGTTGTTGCCGGTGCGGTCTGTCGGAGTCATGGGTGATGAAAGAACCTATGAGAACACTCTTGCCATCCGGGTTGTTGAATCCAGTGACGGCATGACCGCCGACTGGGTCAAGCTCCCCTATGAACTCCTCGAGCGCATGAGCAACCGGATCATCAACGAGGTCAAGGGCATCAACCGCGTGACCCTCGACATTTCCAGCAAACCACCGGCCACCATCGAGTGGGAATAAACGGAATGGAACGGGACCGTAGTTCCGCCTCAGGACTCAGGACTCCCCGACTGGAGCGAAAAAACAATAAGGTGCCCGGCACGCAGAAGCCGGGCACCTTTTTGTTGTAAATCTCAGGCCACTCCGTAGCCGGACAGTTCAACCGACATGGAGTATTTATCGCCTTTGCGGTGGAGCGAGGCGGCCTTACCGAAAGCGGTGCGGACATTCGCGGTAGTCAGGACTTCGCGGAGTGGTCCTGCCGCGGCGACCCCGCCCCGGGAAAGCAGCAGGGCATGAGTGAAAAATGGGCGGATTTCCTCAACATGGTGGGTCACCAGCACCATGGGAGGAGCGGTGCGGCGCTCCGGAAGAGTTGAGAGGAAAAGCAGGAATTTCTCCCGGGATACCGGATCGAGTCCGGCACAGGGTTCATCGAGGATCATGAGGGAAGGCCGTGCCATCAGAGCCCTTCCTATCTGAACTCTCTGGCGTTCTCCCTGGCTGAGGACACTCCATGGTCGCTGCGCCAGACGATAGATGCCAAGCTTTTTGAGGATATTGGCAGCCGATACAAGATAGTCTTCGGGAAGATCCTCCATTCGGACATCGAGCTGCGCATCGCGTCCACCGGCGACGATTTCGATGGCGAGTTCCTCCTGGACCATGAGTTTCTGCAGTGATGATCCCACGAAGCCGATGCGCTTGCGCATTTCGCGCCAGTCATATCCGCCATACCGCTGGCCGAGGACACGGATTTCACCGGTGGTCGCCTGCAGATACCCGGTCAAGGTGCTGAGGAGCGATGTTTTTCCCGATCCGTTGGGGCCGAGGATCACCCAGTTTTCCCCCGGCATCACCCGCCAGCTGATATCCCGGATCAGCCAGGTATCACCACGGCGGATGGAAATGTCCCGGAGATCCAGAATTGGGTCTGTATCTGAAACCATGTTTATTGGAGTTTCGCTTCCGAATCCTGCAGGAGTGCAGGATGGGAACAGAACGGTGATCACACACTGCACTGAAGGATGATGACTCAGTAAGCCGGGAACATCTCTCAGTGTATGGATCGGACGGTTGCCCGCTGTTCATTCAACGCAGATCAGAAGCGGATCTTTCCGGGAAGGAACTCGTTGATGAGATCGTCGTAGTAGGGCTTGAGTTCTTTGAGATTGGGCTGCTCGTGGCTCTTGGTGTACAGGTCGTACGGATTGAAGGCCTGCACCCACTTGAGATTCTCGCGGTCCTTTTCATTGGTGAGGTTCATGTAGGCGCCCTCCCGGTGCCATGGATAGAAGCTGTGGTAGCGGATCATGTAGAGTGCCGAGTCGGGGAGATTGGAATCCTTGACCACATGATAAAGATATTCATCGTGCCCCCATGACATGGTGACCTGATCGAGGCCGCAGCCCTCTTCATAGATGCCGTTTTCGGACTGATATTCGTCCACTTTCGAGTCGGGATTGGCGTCAAAGAACGGGGCAAAGACGATGGTGTCGGAGAACCGGCAGCCCAGTGGGAAGGTATCGCCGACGACAGCCCACTGTGGCTCGTCAAAGAGACAGAGGATTTTGCCCAGATCATGGATCAGCCCGGTCATGACGAACCAGCGCGGATGACCGTCCCTGCGGATCTGCTCCGAGGTCTGCAGCAGGTGATCGAGCTGACTCAGATCGGTGTCGGGATCGCTGTCGTCCACCAGCGTATTGAGAAACTCCATGGCTTCCCAGATGGTCATTTCACGGCGGTTGCGGCGGGTGAAATCCTCGCGCTTGGCGCGGGCAAATTCCAGTGTCTGATAAGTATGATTGAGGCGGTAGAATTCGCGCACCGTGGGCCGGGCGTCCTTCTCGTAATCGCGGAACTCCTCACGTTTCTTATTGGGATCCGTCGCTTTGAAATCCTTGGCAGAACCGGGCGCTTCGCCTTCCGGGTACCTGTCCTTTAAATGATCCTCCCACTCGTCGAGACTCTCAAGGGGCTTGGGATTCGGATCCGTGTTTTCTGTGCCGTGCTGAACCATATCCGAATTTCCTCCGAACCCTTGGACGCTGCAAGAAAATTTGAAGGGCCAGAATCGATATTTGGAGGGCTGCCAGCGGTCATTGGGGAGCTGGAACCATTTTCCCGGCCGGGCCCGGCGACTCAGCACCGATGATCATCCACGAAATTGAGACATTTTGAGTATCGGATTAACCGGAACGGATAAAGGTCGCTTAGACATTTCGGGATGAAACTGATAAAGGCACGTGGATGGAAGGGCGTTTCCGGCTGGGGGGCCCTTCCCGTTTTAATTTGGGCGGCAGCGATAAACCTGACCGCGGAGGAATCCCTGCCGGGGACTGTGTCAAACGTCGTCATCGATCCGCTGAACCTCGATATTCTGTGGGTTCTGGTTGCCAGTGCGCTTGTCTTCCTGATGCAGGCCGGCTTCATGTGCCTGGAAAGCGGGTTCGCACGGGCGAAGAATTCAATCAACGTCGCCATCAAAAACCTCACGGATTTTGTTGTGGCAGTGGCGGGCTTCTGGATTGTCGGATTCGGCATCATGTTTGGGGCAACGGCTTCGGGCTGGGCCGGAACGGATCATTTTCTCCTTTCCGGGGGAATTGACGCATGGACCATGGTTTTTTTCGTGTTTCAGGCGATGTTCTGCGGCACGGCAGCCACGATCTTTTCAGGTGCTGTGGCAGAGCGTTTCAGTTTTGGAGCCTATGTGATGGTCTCCGTGGCGGTGTCCATCATGATTTATCCCGTTTTCGGACACTGGGCCTGGGGAGGGCTTCTTTCGGGTGAGGCATCGGGATGGCTCGAAAAAAAGGGCTTTCTCGATTTTGCCGGCTCCACAGTTGTCCATTCAATCGGCGGCTGGATCTCTTTGGCCGGAATCATAGTGGTCGGGCCGCGGCAGGGCCGGTTTGATGAGTCCGGAAAGCCGCGCAGAATTCATCCCCACAATTTTGTGATGGTCTACCTTGGGGCGTTTCTTCTCTTTTTCGGATGGTTCGGATTCAACTGCGGCAGCACGACCTCTGTCACCTCTGATATTGCTCCTATTGCCATGAACACCCTGATTGGAGCATGTTTTGGAGGAATTGCATGCGGTGTCTGCAGCCTAGCGGCAGGGTCCAAGCATCGGCTTGAACCTGACGCGGCCATCAACGGTGTCCTCGGCGGGCTGGTTGGAATCACCGCGGGATGCAATGTGGTGGATCCGGCCGGTGCCTGCCTGATAGGACTTGGCTCCGGGGTTGTCGTCTTCGTTTCCACATGGATACTTGAAAACGTGCTTCGGCTTGATGATGTCGTCGGGGCCGTTCCGGTGCATGGCTGTGCCGGCGCATGGGGAACGATTGCCACAGCTTTCTTCATGAACAGTGATGCGCTGGCTGCCGGAACCACAAGAATGGACCAGGTGTTCATACAGATCCAGGGAGTGGTGGCAGGATTTGTATGGGCTTTCGGGTCGGCATTCATCATCCTGAAGATCATAAACACCTTCCATCGCATCCGTGTGAGCGGCAAAGCCGAGAGCCTCGGACTGAATGTGGCCGAGCATGGCGCCAAATCATCGATTCTCGAACTGGCACAAGCCATGCATCGGGCCACCGCCTCCAATGATTTCACCACCAGAGTCGAAGTCGAGTTTGGAACCGAGATTGGAGACCTTTCGCAGTCCTTCAACGAGATGATAGGCAAACTGCATGAGGCCAAGCTGAAGGAAGCCCGTGATCTCAAACAGCACCTGCAGAAAATTGACGAAGTGCGGAGTGAGGAACTCTCAGGTTTTGATATCTACCTGAGGGACCACGTGGAGCGGATGGGAAACGAGGTCAGTCTCATGCAGCAATCACTTGATGAAATGAGCTCGCAGGCTCAGGAGACTGTCCGGTCGGTTCAGGAAATCTTCCGGGAAGTCAGTGATTTCGAACGCGCCCTGAGCGAAGTGGCCACCAGTGTCAGCCGTTCATCAAAAGAGACGACATCGCACATGCAGAGTATGGTGGAGAAGATGCAGGAAGTCGCTGCCCAGACCAACCTGCTGGCAATCAACGCCAGCGTTGAGTCAGCCAGAGCCGGGGAAGCGGGCCGGGGATTCACAGTGGTGTCCAATGAGGTGCGGCAGCTGGCTCTGACATCCGGCGAAGCCTCAAGGCAGATAGCGGAGGAGCTTTTGAACATCCGGCAGTTGAATGATCACATCACCCACGCGGTGGCTCAAAGGACAGAGGAGATCCGCAAACTCAATGATGTCGTCGAATCGATTGTCAGACGGGCCGACCAGCAGGCTGATCTCCTGGGACACATCAACAACGCGGCCCGCAATGTCATGAAAAAAATAGAAGGAGCCTACGATGTGTTCAGAGACAAATTCATCAAGGGCGGCCCGGCAGAGGAGCCGTCCGGCATGCACAACACCCACCGGAACACAGCCGTGATGCTTCGATGATATGACCCCGAAGCCGGCCATTGACAACAATGTCAAATTTTAAAGCACAGATAGAAAACTTGTTTAAACATCTTTGTTCAAATCATGGCTTTTACAATCCCTATATTTCTTTAAAAACCAAAACTACAGCATCTATATTAAATCAGTCAATGCAGATGACAACCAGACTTCACAAAACCGAGCGTCTATTTCTGTTTTTTTAATTCCTGATTGAAGACCACAGATCCCGCGTGAGATAGCAAATAAACAAATTAGAGCACAATGGATCCGGATGGGTTTCAGGCAGGAATGGATATCATC
>JAUIAG010000251.1 GCA_030425355.1 Verrucomicrobiia bacterium | reverse complement strand
TCATCTGCCGGCCGGACTTCTCACCGGAAGGAGGTTCCCATCCGGCAGGAAGCCAGCCTTCTGCAGGGACGCGGTAGGAAAAGGCCGCGACGACCATGATTGCCAGATAGACCAGCCCGAGGGTGAGAAAGGTCTTGGATGCCCCGGTGTTGCCGGTCCCCACCACATAAACCCCCTCACTGAGGTTTGCCGACTCGAGACGGGCGACATCCGAGGCGGAGGCGACCACCACTTCGGTCCATTCCCCGTCCACCTGGGCATAGCGACGGCCCTCCTCGGTCTTCATAGTCACCTCTTCCACGCTGCCGAGGAAATCCGGTGCCTGGTAATAGGCCTTGAGCAGTGCCTCCTTGACCGGAGCCCCAATCATGGCACCGCCACCAAAGCCCATGATCGCCAGGCCGGTGGCCATGCCCCGACGGTCGGGAAACCATCGGATCAGGGTGCTCACGGGGGAAACATACCCGAGGCCCAGGCCGCAGCCACCCAGGACACCATAGCCGAGATAGAGCAGCCACAGCTGATGATGCGCGATCCCCTGACTGCCGATCAGGAACCCGCCGCCCCAGAGTATGGCGGCGGTCACGCCCACACAGCGGGGCCCGACCCGCTCCAGCCACTTCCCGGCAACAGCCGCAGCCAGTCCGAGAAAAACTATGGCCACAGAAAAAATCCAGATTACTGAGCTGAGTGACCAGTCATCGCCGGCACTGGTCACCACCCCCTGCTCGCGGATCAGTGCCGGATTGAAGATGCTCCACGAATAGACGGACCCGATACACAGGTGAATCGCTATGGATGCGGGAGGCACACGCCACCGATTGAAGCCGGCAGGGGCCACAATCGACTCCTTGAGGAGGATTTTCGGGATCATGAAGAAAAATAATAGGGAACAGCCATGCCCGGGGGCAACGCATTTCTGGACACGTGCATGGCTCCGCCATTTTATAGTGGAAACTTCGTCATCATGGCCGAAAATTGGTCTCATGATGAAGCGGTCATTCCCGACACAGCTGATTGACGGGCTTGCGCGACTCACTCCGGTCCTCGGAATCGCTCTGCTGGCTCTGGCCTCCATGACGGTCACCGCTCAGGAATCCACCGAGCCGCTGGCCACCAGCCAGCTGGCCTCGCAGCTGCAGCCGTCCCTGGTCACGATCCGGCAAATCGACCGCCGCGGCGAGGAAGGCGGCATTGGCAGCGGATTCTTTATCGAGCACAAAGACCGCATCTATATTGCCACCAACCTCCACGTGATCGGCGAAGGGCGGGCAGTCCGAATCACCGACTCACAGGGACGGCAGTACACAATCTCCGGAATCCGCGCATGGAGCCGCGCCGATGACCTCGCCGTGCTCGAAGTCGAACTGCATGACGACAGTATCAGACCGGCACCAATGGCCGGTTCGGATTCCACTCTCGAAAAAGGCCACCCGATTATCGCCCTCGGAAATCCCCAGGGATTTGAATACAGCGTCGTGGAGGGGATTATATCGGGCGTCCGCAGCTTCGACCGCACCGAAATGTACCAGCTGGCCATCCCCATTGAGCCCGGCAACAGCGGCGGACCGCTCATCGACCGTTTCGGCAATGTTCACGGGATCCTCACTCTGAAATCACTGGTCACTGAAAATCTCGGCTTCGCCGTCCGCATCTCACATCTGCATCAGCTCCTCGAAAACCCGAATCCGATCGCGATGGAGAACTGGATCCGTCTCGGCGAACTCAATCCCCGCATCTGGACCAATGTGTTCGGCGCCACCTGGAAACGCCGGCAGGGGTCCATCCATGTGAGCGGCCCGGGCAACAGCTTCGGGGGCAGATCACTGGTCCTCCGGAACCGGCCGGTATCACAGCTGCCCTGCGAAATCAGTGTCCGCGTCAAACTGGATGACGAAGCCGGTGCCGCAGGAATCGCCTTCGCCGCCAATGGCGGTGACCGCCACTGGGGATTCTATCCGTCAGCCGGAAATATCAGACTGACACATTTCAAGGGACCCGACGTCTACTCGTGGGAAATCGTCGGGGAAGTCACGCCGCCCGGTTATAAGCTCAATGAGTGGAACGAACTCCGGGTCCTCCTGACCGAAGGCCGCATCGAGGGGTTTCTCAATGGTGTTCCCGTGCTCAGCGCCAGCACTGATTCTCCACTGACCGGTCTGGCCGGACTGGCAAAGTTCCGGGACACCGGGGCCAGCTTTGCAAACTTCCGCATTCTGAGAGCTGATGGATTTCCCTCCGATGAACTCCGCGACTTCATCAGTGGTGCGGTGGACAGATCCCTGGACGGTTTTCCGGAAACGGGACTGGATTCCCCGCTTGTCGCCGCCAACCCTGAAGCGGCGGCATCCCTGCTCCACAACGAAGCGATGCTACTCAGGCAGAGGGCGGCAGTGATAGAGAAGGCGGCACGGAGACTGCACGAAAACACGGTGACAACGACCATCATGACCAAGCCGTGGGAGAATGGCGAGCCGGATATTATCGAAGCGGCCCTTCTCCTGGGCACCTACGACAATCCTGAACTCGACATAGACTCCTATCGTCAGCAGATCGACGCCATGGCCGAGGAAATTCTCATCAGCCTCCCCGATTTCGCCACGCAGCAGCAGCGGGTCGAGGCACTCATCGACCACCTCTTTGTCAAAAACGGCTTCCGCGGCAGCCGCAGCGATTACGAAAACAAGGCCAACAGCTTCCTCAGTCAGGTCATCGATGACCGCGAAGGGCTGCCCATAACGCTGTCCATCCTCACCATGGAACTGGGACACAAGGTCTTTATCGACGGGCTCTCCGGCGCGGCATTTCCCGGCCATTTCATGGTCTGCTGGGAACGGGAGGACGGGTCCCTCCGCTGGATAGATGCCTACGACGGCGGGCGCATCCACGATGCGGCCACTGTATCGGCCCGAATCTTCGGCGAAGTCCTGCCCGAGGACCAGCTGAGGATCTGGAACAACACCCGTCCCTATGAGGTCCTTGTTCGCATGACCCGAAACCTCGCCAACTTCTCAACCAGCCCGGAAAACCGAAAATACCTCGACCTCCTGGTGCAGCTGGTCCCCGAGGATGCAGGCGCACGATTCCAGAGGGCTTTCGAATACATCCAGGCCCGCGAACCGGAGTCCGCCCGCACAGACCTGGAATACCTCCTCAAAACCCGTCCCGAAGGCATCAATCTCCGGAGACTCCAGGCCTACTACGATTCACTCTTCCGCTGAGAACAATCGCATGCCGTGGTGCTCCTCTGGCCCGGGCAGGAGTGCCGGAATCGGACATTTACTCCGCAGCGATGGCGATGCAAAGCTCCGGTTGAGGTGCCAGGCACGATCGTGCCTGGCACCTCCGCGGTTGCTGCCGATCCCGATCCCGATCCCGAAGGGATCACAGATTCATAGCCGGTGGTTGAGCGAGACACGAGCGATACCACCGGTTTCCGTATCCCCCGCCCATCGCAAGCTCCGGTTGAGGTGCCAGGCACATTCGTGCCTGGCACCTCCGCGCCCGCTGCTACAAATGTGGAAGCTCCGGATTTTTGGCGGCGGGCACCGGGTTGTGAAGCCCATCTGTCCCTGGCAGGACGGCGTCGACTGACAACCGACCGGAAGGCTTTTTTCGATCCCGATCCCGATCCCGAAGGGATCACAGATTCATAGCCGGTGGTTGAGCGAGACACGAGCGATACCACCGGTTCCCGTATTCCCCGCCCATCGTGAGCTCTGGTTGAGGTGCCAGGCACGTTCGTGCCTGGCACCTCCGCGGTCGCTGCAATAGATGTGGAAGCTCCGGATTATTGGCGGCGGGCACCGGAAAACAGGTCCGTCAGGATTCACCGCCGAACATCCCGTCGGCCCGCTTCTGAATTTCCTCATCACTCAGCTCTTCGATACGCTGGCCAAAGGACCAGCGATAGCCGTAGGGATCCAGAACCAGCGCGGAACGGACGCCGTAGAACTGATCAGCCGGCTCGGAAAGGGAAGTCGCGCCAGCCTCGATGGCTCTCCTGTAAGCCGCATCACAGTCTTCTGTCGCGATCCCGAACAGACACGATGCCATGCTTCCCGCCGGCATGGCCACGGCATGCCACTGCGGGGACTCATCGGAGATGTAGATACGGGTATTGCCAATACAGAACTCGCCGTGTGCGAGGCCGCCATCCGGCGAGGGCATCGTGAAGGTGACTTCGGCACCGAGGGCCCGGGCGTAGAAGTCGAGCGCCTCATTCCCGTTTTTAACGGTGAGGCTGAGGGTCATGGTGGTTTCGAGGGGAGTGGTCCGGTCGCTCATGAAAGCCATCATGAACTCGTGACATTCATGAAGCAAGAGCGGATGGAAATTGTCGTGGCCTGTCAGTCAGACCGCCTGAAACCCACAACATCCACAGTTCAGAATGAACCGGGCAGACCGGTTATTTCATCGGGTTGATGAAGACGTTTTCGGGCTCGGCGTAAAGCGTTGTGCCGGGAAGCACATCCTGCCCCGGGCCGGGGAAATTGACGAGGGATGCCAGTCGTCTCGGGTTGACGAAGCCTTTGCCGCCACCGCGCGGCGAAAACATGATCGCCGGATTATCAAACAGGTGGGTGAAGAATATCCGACCCTCAGGGCCGCTTTTCTTGGGGACCTGGAGCTTGAGGAAAAAAGAACGCCCGCTCTGGAGGTTCAGCTTGAGAAAGACGAGGATGATTTCACCGCTGACAGCATGACGGGCCGCCACTCGTTCTTCCGGTTCCATGGCGGTGTATTCCTGTTCGAACTCCTCCCGGGTGATTTCCATCAGCTGGCCGTCGAGGTCGTCCAGACCGAAGGCCTCAGGGGTTGGCGATGTCAGCCGGATGGCCTCCACTTTCTCTCCCGGGATATTGGTGACGCTGAACTCCGAGGAAATAATCAGGGTCTTGAGAGAGAAAACCCTGTTGTTGTTGAGCTGGCTGAGGATCCGGGCGATCTGTGCCTCGTCGTCGGACTGAAACTGAAGACAGTCACCACTGGAGGTGAATATGTCGAATGAGAGTAAGCTCATGTGATAAAATGCTGACTTGCGCTTTCCGAGGCTCTGCCCCAGGGATTATCGCGCCATTAAAAGACCTGCATGCCGGATGATGCAAGAAAAGAAACCCGCCTTCGGCGCGGCTGCGGCCACCGTGAACACCGGCTGACAGCCCGCCCGCTTTTCATCCATCGATGCAATGGACGCCGGATTCTTACAATTTTCCGGCCTACATTGCCCTTGCGGGGGCCATGACCCCTCCCTATTCTTTAGGGTAATAATACCATCAGCGCGGCCGGTATGACGCATCCGGTCCGGTGTCGTAACATCCTGAACCCGAACACACGATTCCTGTTTTTATGATCAATGTGATTTCCTCAACCCGTCAGGCCGCACTGCTTGTCGCCGCAGCGATGACAATCGGCCTCGCCTCACCCTCCCGGGCAGCCGACTGGGCCAACTGGAGAGGCCCCGAGCAGAATGGCTTCACCACCGGGAAAAACCTCCCTGCAAAGCTGGATGTGAAATGGAAGGTCGAGATGCCCGGCTCGGCCGCGGCCACTCCGATCGTTCATGGAGACCGGGTGTTCATCAGCAGCACTGACGAGCAGGCACGCAACCTCGTCGCCATGTGCTTCAATGCCAAAACCGGTGAAAAACTGTGGAGCCACGTGGTCGCCGAAGGGTTGTCCCAGGACAACCGCAGTAACTACGCCTCCAACTCCCCCGTCACCGATGGCGAAAAAGTGATTTTCTTCTACGGCACCGGTGACCTCGTCGCCTACGACATGGCGGGCAGCCAGCTGTGGAAACGCAATATCCAGGAGGACCATGGCGATTTCTCTTTCCTCTGGACCTTTTCCACCAGCCCGGCGCTGTATGGCGGGAAGCTCTACATGCAGGTGCTGCAGCGCGATGAACCGGTGCGCGGCAAGGGCCGCAGTGGTGCCGAGTCCTACATCCTCGCCATCGACCCGGTCACCGGCAAGGACATCTGGAAACACATCCGTCCCAGTAACGCCAATGCCGAGTCCCTCGAAGCCTTCTCCACCCCGGTTTTCCACAAGCATGACGGCAGTGTTCAGATGATCATCGTGGGCGGCGATGTCATCACCGGCCACGATCCGGAAACCGGCATTGAACTCTGGCGATGGGGCACATGGAATCCAAGCCGCATCGGCCACTGGCGACTGGTGCCTTCCGCCGTCGCGGGCAACGGCGTCGCCCTCGCCTGCGCTCCCAAAGGGTCTCCAATCTACGCAGTCGAACTCGGACACTCCGGGACACTTGACGACTCCAAACTCGCATGGACCACCCAGGGTGAACGCGAACTCACCTCCGACGTCCCCACCCCGGCCTTCGCCTACAACGATTTCTTCATCCTCAGCGATGTCCGCAACAGTATTTCCCGCGTCGACTCGGCCACTGGCAAAGTCAAGTGGTCCACCGAACTGCCACGCTCCAAAAAGTGGCGCGCATCCCCCACCGTCGCCGACGGGAAGGTCTACATCCTCAATCACGGCGGAAAAATGATGGTGCTCAACACCGATTCCGGCGAGATCCTCAATGATCAGGACTTCACCGATGACGATCAGGACGGTATCCGCTCCGCCATTGCCGTCGCTGATGGCAACTTTTTCATCCGCACCAACACCCACCTCATCTGCGCCGGATCCTGAACCAGAAACGGATACAACGAAATTTTCCCGGCACTCAAAAGCCGGATTTCCCACCCAATCTCACGGCGCCTTCAATGGCGCCTTTTTTATTGCCGGGTTAAAAAACACCGTGTCATCGAGGTGAGCTGGCGGGGACGCCGGCACTCCCGGGGAAAAACCCGCAGAAAGAAGACCTTCGAAGAACCATCAGAGCCTTTAACCTCATCGCCGGTTGACCGGTGTCGCTTCGCGACACGATGATGGCAGCGGTGGGTTTCAACCCGCGGTTTGCTGCCTGCAACTCATCCCTCATGACGTGTAACCGGCCATTCGATCCAACTGAGCCCCCGGGAAACCCGGATTCCAGAGGCATCCATTTCATAATCTCAAGTCAGTTTTTTCCTTCAATAAATCCGGTTGAAAACAGGGAAACTTCTGGCGATCATACCCAAAACAAGGAAATCACCCATGGACCTTTTTCAATATACCCGATTGATGCCAATGTGCATTCCCAGCAGAAGAATCAGGACCATCGGGGGCACTGCAAAAGTCGCTGAATCAATCTGATGAACCGAAGACCGGACTACATCATCTCAAAGATGACAGCGATTTTCCCGGAGATCCGGCCGATGATTTGTGATGGGGATGAAGAGTCTCCATATTTGGTGGCGGAATATATCTGTGACTTTGTAAAGAAGACATATAACCCGAAAAATGAAGGGAATATAGAGTATCAGAGCCTTTTGTCACGAATACGGGAGCTGCGGGACTGGTCAATCGGGGTGGATGATGAGTCTGAGGCACATACAGTATACATCGTGGGCCTGTATGAGGAACTCTGCATGTTTGAGGGAACCCATTCATTGATACCGCTGATCACCGAAAAAGAGGACTTCATCAGGAACAAAGGCTATCTGACTTCATGGATTGGTTCAGGAAATTATGAGCAAATCCTTCAGAAATGGCCGCGAAAGATCTCTCACGG
>JAUIAG010000250.1 GCA_030425355.1 Verrucomicrobiia bacterium | reverse complement strand
GCTTCAGCCAGACTGATTTGTGAGACAGGGGCCCTGTCGACCATCTTTTCAATCCCCTGGCAGATGGCAGGCTCGGCGGAGCCACCGTAGTGGGCCTTGATCTTGAAGCCGTTGAACACAGGCGGATTGTGGCTGGCGGTGATCATCACCCCGCCGACGGAACCGGTCTGGTGCACGGCGAAGGAAACTGCCTGGGTGAGAGTCGGGGCGTCGCTGAGGATGACCTTGAAGCCGTTGGCACAGAGGATGCCGGCCGTGCGCTCGGCAAAAGCATCCGAAAGGAACCGTCGGTCGTAGCCCACGACAACCTGCTTTTTCGTCCCTTCCACCGGATTGGCCAGCCAGTAGGAAGCGGTCGCCTGGGCCACCCGTTCGAGGTTTTCAAAGGTGAACTCGTCGGCGATGACCGCCCGCCAACCGTCCGTTCCGAATTTAATCTTGGCTTTCATGAAATTGTGTCGCTCAGGCAAAATGGAATAATCCGGGAGCCGTGACCGCCCCCGACATCACGATCCTATTCGGGATTCTCATAAAAAACATAAGAAGTGGAGTAATCGCTGACTTCGAAGTAGACCTTTTTCTCCCCGTCATCCACCCGCATGTTGAAGTTGGAGTCGAGGTAACCGTAGCCGTAACGGTAGGCCCGTTTGACGCCGGCGCTGTCCACCCCGGTGGTCAGCTTGTCGACCTTGATAAAGCGCATGACCAGCTTTTCCCCGGCGTAGATATCGCACACGCCGTCCATGCCGGTTATGTTCGCCACGGCACGCCCCATTTTATTCTGAGATTCCTGTGTGCAGCCCGACAGGACCACGACGGCCGTCATGACCGCCGCGCGGGCCGGGAAATGGCTCAGCCCCATACCCGGAAAAATTTTCGGCAATCGGATCTTCAAACAGTTTAAGAATAGTCGGCGCACCGCCCGTGGCTCAAGAATCATTTCAAAACTCAAAACCCGCTGGGAGCGGGGCGCCACCGCCATGGATGACGCGTCCGGAATCGCCCGGTGCATTTTTTCGCAGAAACTCATTGACGGACTCATTCCATCTGATAGTTTCCAAGACTCTATTTAGGGAATTTAAATGAAGACTTACTTACCGAAAGTCGAATATAGTGACAGGAAATGGCACCTGATTGACGCCGATGGCCTCGTGGTGGGACGCCTGGCCGTGCAGATTGCGGACATCCTGCGTGGGAAAAACAAGCCGATCTTCACACCCCATATTGATGCCGGTGATTTCGTTGTGGTTATCAATGCGGACAAGGTTCGCTTCTCCGGCCAGAAGGAATACAACAAGTTCTACATGACTTATTCCGGATGGTACAGTGGTGACAAATACAAGTCTGTGAGCGAGGTCCGCGAAAAGCACCCCGAGCGCATCATCACACACGCTGTCAAGGGAATGCTGCCGCACAACCGCCTCGGACGGGCCATGCTGAAGAAACTCAAGGTTTATGCCGGCCCGGACCATCCGCACGGCACCCAGAATCCGGAGCTGCTGCAGGTGGACGCCTGATCTGACCCCGTCACAACTCAATTTCTGATACACAATGGCTGATAGAACCAATGAATTCTGGGGCACTGGACGTCGCAAGACATCCGTAGCCCGGGTACGCATCACTCCTGGCGTAGGAAAAATCTCCATCAACGGCCGGTCAATTGAAGATTACTTCACGACCGATCAGATGAGAAGCAACGCTGTAAGTCCACTGGAAAAGCTGGATGCCAAGACCAAATTCGATGTCCGCATCAATGTGACCGGCGGCGGCCTCAACGGTCAGTCGGGAGCAGTCCGGCACGGAATCGCCCGTGCTCTGCTGACTTATGACGACACATACCGCCCGCTTCTCAAGGCCGAAGGGTATCTGACACGTGACCCGCGTGCCAAGGAACGAAAGAAATACGGTCAGCCCAAGGCACGCAAACGCTTCCAGTTCAGCAAGCGTTAAAAGTCTGTTATTTTACTGCACAACTGCCCCGCAGAAAACAGACTGCGGGGTTTTTTCTTTTCTGCCACGCCGTTTTGTCATCGGCGTGGGTCTCAGTCTACGCTGATTGTGATATCGGCCATACACCAGTTCTCAGTATGTCATCTCACAGGGTCAATGTTGGAATAGTCGGGGCCTCCGGTTACTCGGGCGAGGAGTTGCTGAACATTCTTCTTCGGCATCCCCACGTCGACCTGACTGTCATCACTTCAAGGCAGTATGCGGGGAAGTCGATTCATGAAATCTTCCCGCGTTTCAGCCACTATCCGGCGAATCGCGGCCTTGAGTTCTGCGAGCCGGATCCGGAAAAATTCGGGCCGAAGGCGGACTGTTTTTTTCTGGCACTTCCCCATGGCGTGGCTCACGAAGTAGCACCGTCGCTCCTTGAGCAGGGCAGAAAGGTCATCGACCTGAGTGCCGACTTCAGACTGGATGACGCCGCCACCTACAGGGATTTCTACGGTCACGAGCATCCGGCCCCTCACCTGCTTGAACAGGCGGTTTACGGACTGCCGGAAATTCATGAACCATCTATCCGGAAGGCGAATCTTGTGGCATCACCGGGCTGCTATCCGACCAGCATCCTCCTGCCGACACTTCCACTGGTTGAACAGGGGACAATCCGTCCGGAATCGATCATCGCCGACTCTCTCAGCGGGGTCAGCGGAGCCGGCCGCAATGCCTCAATTCCCTACCTGTATGTGGAATGCAATGAGAGTCTCCGGCCCTATGGCATTCCCCGCCACCGGCATCTGGCGGAAATTGAGCAGGAACTCACCAAGGCGGCACAGAAGAAAGTCTGCACCCAGTTTTCCCCTCATCTCGTGCCGGTCAATCGTGGAATCCTGACCACGATCTACGCCGCGCCCGTCAATGAAATCCGCAGCGGCGGGGATGTTTCCGATCTCAACCGGACTCTTCATTCCATTTACGACGAATACTACTCGGAATGTCCGTTTGTCCGTGTGCTTGGCGAATCGGGCCTTCCCGACACCAAGAATGTCACCGGTACGAATGTGATCGAGTTCGGGTGGCGGGTGGATCCGCGCACGGGACGCCTGATACTGATGAGTGCGGAGGACAATCTGGTGAAGGGCGCTGCCGGCCAGGCCGTTCAGTCCTTCAATCTCATGTATGAATTTTCTGAAACAGACGGACTGATCTGATCACCACCATCCGGAACCGGACTGACTGAATCCCCGGAACGGCACAGCGTCCCATATTTTTTCCAATCCGGCCCCCTGCCTGTCGTGAATGGGGCCGACAATATATTCGACATTCTACCAATCAATGGCATCTGCAAAATGGAAAGTCATCCCCGGGTCAATTACTGCCCCGCAGGGTTTTCATACCGGGTCTGTCTTCTGTGACGTGAAGCGTCTCGGCACGGGCAAGGGATCCTCGCGCGGTAAAAAGAAGGACCTCGCGGTGCTTGTCTCGGATGTGCCGGCGAGCGTCGCCGGCATGTTCACGACCAATCAGGTTGTCGCCGCCCCTGTGACTCTGAGCATTCCAAGGGCACGCAAGGCCCGGGCGCGGGCCATAGTCGTCAACTCGGGAAATGCCAACGCCTGCACCGGCGAGCAGGGTCTCACCGATGCCGGGGAGATGGCTGCACTGACCGCGCAGACACTCGGCATCCGCAATGACAGGGATGTGTTGGTATGCTCGACAGGGCGCATCGGCCTCAATCTCCCCATGGAGAACATCCGCGACGGAATCCGCAGTGCCTGTGCGTCACTGGGACGGTCACCGGAGATGGATACCGAAACCGCCACCGCCATCATGACCAGTGATACCCGCCCCAAGGAAATTGCCCTGGAATTCCAGCTCGACGGCAAAGCGGTTCGAATCGGTGGAATGGCGAAAGGAGCCGGCATGATCCATCCCGGGATGAGTCCAACCGGGAAACGTCCGGCCACCCGGGCACTGCATGCCACGATGCTCAGTTTCATCACCACGGACGCCTCTGTCGCCCCGCAGCTGCTCAAGAAAGCCCTTCGCGAAGCGGTGGCTGCAAGTTTCAACTGCATCTCCATTGACGGGGATATGAGCACCAATGACACCGTCATCGCTCTCGCCAACGGCCTTGCCGGAAACCGGACCATGGAATCCGATGAGTCCGAAGACGGCAGATTGTTTGGCGAAGCGCTGAGATTTGTATGCCTTCAACTGGCGAAGATGATTGTCAAGGACGGCGAGGGAGTCACCAAAGTCGTGACCCTGCGCATCACCGGGGCGAGAAATGACGCCGAGGCGGATGCCGCGGCGCGGGCCATCGCGAATTCCGAACTGGTCAAGACCTCATGGTGTGGCGAGGACCCTAACTGGGGCCGCATCGCTCATGCCATCGGCTATTCCAGCGCCCGGGTCGAAATCGGGAAACTCGACATTGGCTATTGCAGACCCGGATCGACGCGGATTCTCCACTCTCTGAAGCAGGGCCAACCGACTGACACCAGCCTCGAAGAGCTCAGGACCATCACATCCCTCGAGGAATTTGAAATTCACTGCAATCTCAACCTCGGACCAGGCAGGGCCGATTTCTATACCTCCGATCTCACTGAGGAGTACGTCGACTTCAACAAGGGTGAATAAATCCCTCATCAATTCTGAATATTCTTTCAGCAACAGGAAACAGGGTATTCCAAACTGAACAGCGACACTGGAAATGGATGATCTGATACAGAAGGCCGCCACTCTGCTCGAAGCACTGCCTTACATGCAGCAGTTTCGCGACCGGACCTTCGTGGTGAAATACGGCGGCAGTTTCATGGACTCCAAGGACCCGGAAGAGCGGCAGGCCGTCGCCCGCGATGTGGTCTTTCTGGAAGCCGCCGGCATCAACCCAGTGGTGGTGCACGGTGGAGGCAAGGCCATCACCAGAGCCCTCAACGAATCCGGCATTGAATCCAGGTTTGTGCAGGGCATGCGTGTCACGGACGAGGCTTCTGTCGCCGTGGTCGACCGGGTCCTCTCACGCGAAATCAACGCGGAGATTGTCGATCTCATCGAGAAAAATGGCGGCAAGGCCCGGGGTTTCGCCGGGACCGATATCCTCACATGCAAAAAGCTTGAGATGCACGGTCCGGACGGGAATCCGGTGGATCCGGGGTTTGTGGGAATCGTCGTGGCGGTCAACACCGGTCCGCTGGTCGAGTGCATCCGCGAGCACGTTACTCCCGTGATAAGTCCCACAGCCATCGGCGTGGACGGCAAAGTCTACAACTGCAATGCCGATGTCGCGGCAGCCCGCGTTGCCATCGCCCTCAGAGCCAGCCGACTTGTTTTCATGTCGGATGTGGAGGGACTGATGACCGACATGAAGGACCCTTCCAGCGTCATCAGCCGCCTGCACATAAGCCAGGTGCCCGAGCTCAAGGCCAACGGAATTATCGCTTCCGGGATGATTCCCAAGGTGGACAGCGCCGTCGAAGCGATTCGTGCCGGAATCGACAAGGTCTCGTTTGTCGACGGCCGGCTCCAGCACTCGGTTCTGCTGGAAATCTTCACCCACAAGGGCGTGGGAACCGAGCTGGTTCTCTGATGCCGCCCCCTTCAGTCCGCAAATCACAGCTTCCTCATAATCAGAAATGCCTCAGAATCATTCACAGTCCATACCCGAGCGTTTTTCCAACAGTGTCGTGGGCAACTACAGCCGTTTTCCGCTGGTGGTGCGCGAGGCCCGCGGCCTGGAAATCATCGATACTGACGGGAAGCGTTACCTCGACATGGGCAGCGGCATCGCCGTCAACTGCCTCGGACACGGCCATCCGGCTCTCAGGGAAGCCCTCGCCCGCCAGTTCGAAAAACTGGACCATATCTCAAACCTTTATTTCTTTGAGGAACAGGTGGCACTGGCCGAGCAGATCATTGACCGGATCGCGCCGGGAAAATGCTTCTTCTGCAACTCCGGGGCCGAAGCCAATGAGGCCCTGATCAAACTGGCCCGCAAGTTCGGAGACAGCAGCGGCGGCCGCTACGACATCATCACCACCCACAATTCCTTTCATGGCCGGACACTGGCCACCATCGCCGCCACCGGCCAGCAGAAGGTTCGCACCGGTTTCGGACCACTGTTTCCCGGGTTTTCCCAGGTGGCCTTCAATGACCTCAATGCGCTGGAGGAGGCGGTCACCGATTCGACCGTCGCCATCCTGCTCGAAGGTGTCCAGGGAGAAGGAGGCCTCACTCCGGCCTCACCGGAATACCTGCGCGGCATCCGCGAACTCTGCACAAAAAGAAACATGCTTTTTCTGATGGACGGAGTCCAGTGCGGGCACTACCGGACCGGCCGCTTTCAGAGCATTCAGAGAATCCTTGATCTCCCCGACTCCGCACCATCGGAGTGGCTCCCGGATGCCATCAGCCTCGGGAAATCCCTCGGGGGCGGATTCCCGACTGCCGGGATCTGGGCGGCAGCCCGCGTCCAGGATGTGCTTTCGGCCGGATCTCACGGCACAACCTACGGTGGAAACCCTCTGGCATGCGCAGCCGCTCTGGCAGTTCTTCAGACTATTGCTGACGGGAACCTCGATCAGAATATCCGCTCACTGGAGAATGTGCTGAGGTCTGAACTGGAATCCCTTCGCCAGCGCTATCCCGAGGCCATTGAATCCGTGCGTGGTCTAGGATTCATGCAGGGCCTTGTGCTGCGGGAGGACGCGGGGCTGTTCAAGGCAAACCAATCGCAGGCGGCTTCTGTCCAGGCCTGTCTGGCCGCGCAGGGCGCGGGGCTGATCGTCATACCCGCCGGCCCGAAGGTTGTCCGTTTTCTGCCGCCTTACATCGCCTCGAGCGATGACATCGCTGAAGCCGTGCAACTCATGGACACGGCCCTCGCCGCACTCGCCAACAGCAGTGGCACAAAATGATTTTAACCGGATATTGCCATATTGCCTTTACCTGACAAACCAGGAGAACAGGAGAAAAACTCATGAAAAACTTACTCAGTCTGGCATCCGTCACTGGTGCTCAAATGAGGGAAATCATCGATTTTTCTCACCAGGTCAAAAAGAACCGCATGGACCCGTCGCACCGGGTTCTGGAAGGACAGACCTGGGGGATGATTTTTTCAAAAGCTTCGACCCGGACCAGGGTATCCTTCGAGGTCGGCCTTCGCGAGCTGGGAGCCAATGTGATTTTCCTGGCGGCGGGCGACATGCAGCTCGGACGCGGTGAACCGATCAAGGACACAGCGCGGGTGCTCGGACGCATCATCCATGGTGCCATCATCCGCACCTTCGACCAGGCGGACGTCGAGGATTTTGCCCACTATTCATGCATTCCCACTATCAACGCCCTGACTGACGAAGAACACCCGTGCCAGATCCTGGCGGACATCTTCACCTACGAGGAACTCCGCGGACCAATCACCGGAAGCAGGGTCGCTTTTGTCGGCGACGGCGACTGCAACGTCCCGCGATCATGGATCTACGCGGCGGCGCGACTTGGTTTTGAACTCCGCATTGCCGCGCCCGCTGAATTCCAGCCGCCGGACTCGCTGATTCATGACGCGATGAAGGATGCGGCTCCCGGGGCCGCCATTTCCTGCACCGAAGACATCCACAAGGCTGTCCGGAATGTCGACCTGATTTACACCGATGTCTGGGTGTCCATGGGCAAGGAGGACGAGGCACGCGAGCGCATTGAAAAA
>JAUIAG010000249.1 GCA_030425355.1 Verrucomicrobiia bacterium | reverse complement strand
CCCGTCCCCTTCCTTCATCAGGTAGTCCCCGCGTGATTCCAGCTCGGTGCTGATCGCCCTCACCATCCGGCCATTCCGGCGCATCTGCTCCAGAACATCCGCCATCTTGCCCTCAAGCTTGAGGCCGTTGAAAAAGATTAAATCCGCGGACTGCAGTTTTTTGACATCCGGGGCCGTCGGTTTGTAAAGGTGCGGATCAACCCCCGCGCCTACCAGTCCCTCAACCTCAACCAGTCCGCCACTGATTTCAGCAGCAACGTCCCTGATCATTCCAATTGTCGCCACTGCCTTCAGCCTGTCTTCTGATCCACCTCCTGAAGACCCGCCGCCAGGCCCGCATCCGTTCACCAGCAGCGCCAGAAGGACAGTCAGTGCAACAGGCAGCGAAGCCATACTCAAATTCAATCCATTCCTGCGGACACCATCACTCATATGGCCAATTCTTGCATGCATGTTTTTGCAGTCAATTTATATTAGCTGGTAAAATTTAATTCCCGGTTGCACAAAAATATTACCCTTGTCTAATATTGATGTCATGGCTCAGCGGAAGAAGGCATCGATTTCGGAGGAGGACTATCTTGAGAGGATTCATGAGCTTATTCAGACCAAGGGATATGCCCGTGCGGTGGACATCGCGGATGCACTGGGGATCAGCCAGCCATCAGTGACCTCAATGGTGCAGAGAATGGCTTCCAGCGGTCTGGTGAACTATGAGAAATACCGGGGCCTGACACTCACTGAGGCTGGAAAAACGGTTGCTGAAAACATCCAGATCCGCCATAAGATCCTGCTCCGATTTTTTTCGGTTCTGGGAATATCGGCTGAAGCTCAGGAGAAAGACATTGAAGGACTGGAACACCACCTGAGCGAGGAAACCATAATTGTGTTGAAGAACCTGACTGCGGTCCTTGAGAAACGCGGCGAAGTCCTGAAGGAACTGCATAAAATCAGGAAGAACCCGGAGGCGTGAAATGTTGAAAGATCAGATGGAGCATGAAAGTGGCGCGCTGCTTGCGGAATTGCCCGTGAAAGGATGGTTGGACTGAGATGACAGCCCTGCCGGTGCAGTTTCTCGGGTGGGTTTTAAGCCGGATACCCGACCCGGTTTTATCGGGATTCTGTGGACTCAGCGCGCTTGTATGGCGGAGTCTTATGCCCAGGCGGTTTGCCACAGCGGTGCATAATCTCCGTCATGCCTTTCCGGACAGACCGGATAAATGGTATCTTTATACTATCCGGAAATCCTTTGAGCGAACGGTTGAGATGGCGGTTTTTGCCCTCGTTTCCCCATTCTGGTCGGAGAAAAAACTGCTGGAGCGCATCAAATTGAGCGAGGCGACCTGGGGGATGGTGGATCGATGGCGCGAAAGGCCCCGTCCGAAAATTTTTCTTTTACCACATGTGTGCCTCGTTGAGTCTGTGGCCCACACTCCGCTTCTCCTCCGATCACGGAATATCGACATTGGAACGATCGCCTGCATATTCCGACCGCTCAATCAGAAGGGTCTTGATGAGTGGATCCGGAAAAGCAGGGAACGCAGCGGCAGCCGATTGCTGTCACGCAAGCGGGGATTTCAGGAAGCGCGGAGTATTCTGAAGGCCGGTGGCGGGGTCGGCGTGCTTTTTGACCAGCGATCGGGCAGCACCGGGACACTCATCATGAGCCTCGGCAGAGTGACCTCGGCCACTGATTTACCGTCCCTGCTTGCAAAGGAACCGGATTGTGATGTCTGCCTGGTTGTTCCCGAGCGTCAGGGCTTTCTGCGGGCGACCCTTGACTGCAGCGCCCCTATCAGCTGGGAAACCCCCGAGGAAGTGACTCTCAGGAGCAATCGCCTGTGGGATGAATATCTCCATGGACATCCGGATCGGGCCGCTGAATGGCTGTGGGTGCACGATCGATGGCGCACTCATTATAAGGCCTCACAGCGACTGAACCTCACCCAGAAACGATCGCTGCTCGACATGCAGATCAGTGAGATGGGATGGGATTCGCTGCCGAGACAGACCCGCTTCATCTTCCGAATGCCCGGGAATATCGCAGACTTTGCGGCCGCCTTCCAGCTTGTCCTTGCTGCCGGGCGAGGCAGACCGGACGCCGGCATCACACTTGTCGGTCCGGCTTTCGGCCGGTGGATTGCCGGGAAGAATCTTGGTCTCCCTCTGGAATACGTCCATGCCGACGGGCTTTTTCAACGAAGTGATCTCAAACACGCGGACACCTTGTTTCTTGCTTGTCCCACCTCGGAAATGCGCGGACTTGCTGATGAATGCCGATGGCTTCAGCCCCGCCAGGTGATCGGCCCGCATTGTGACAAAGGGGAACACAAATCGTGCACATTCATCACGGATCCGGTCAGTTTTTCAGCAAATGAAGCAGAATGGGACCATGTGCCCGATGTTGGAAAACTGCGGTATTTCGGCGCCATGGGAGCAGCCATGGGACTGGACCCGGCCCATTTCAAGGTTTGCCGACAAAATCCGGATGATCCTCTCAAGCCCGGTCGAGGCGTGGAGCCGGACGTTTTCATTCAACTGGCATCAGCCACTGTTTCCATAAAACTACAGCATCGTCTTGTGGCCGATGGCCGTTTCAGGAACGTGCACAATCTGCGACTCTCCCACCCTGATCATGCAGGAGACTCTCAACTGTGGGACAATGTGTGTCGCGGCCTGACTGGCAGGAATTCGATCCTCGTGACGGATGCAGAGTCATGGATTCCACTGGCATGGCTCACAGGAATCCGCTGTGTTTTCATAGATAGAAATCCAAATCCAGAAGGTGCGGATTCCGTGCATTTATTCAGCGCAGGGAGCAACTGCAGGACGCTTCGGCTGAAAGAACCTGGTGCAGACGACGCGGGCCATGACGTGGACCGGATTTGCCACGAGGTGCTGACAATCTCAGAACTGGTCCGCAGGTCCTGAGTATGGAAGAACATCCGCGGATGAGTTGCCCCCGGGATTGAGTCCATCCCGGCGAACCGCTAGACTGCCACGGCGGCAGCCTGTGGACTGCTGATCCTAAATCTATGATTAACCCCAGACTCAGGCCATGGTTCAGGCTGATAGGCAAGGTCAAGGCACCCTTTATCGGTGCAGTGATCTGCGGGGTCATCTATGGCATTGCCAGTGGCTTTGGTCTGCCATTCATGACACGCACCGTCTTTCCGGTGCTATTCGCCACATCTCCGGTCGAGTCCAACACCGAGCTGGGTGTTCGCGTTTCATCCGGAGATATTCTCCCGCTGCAGTGGCGTGAAGGATGGTACTGGACACCGGAACAGACTGGAGAGGATGAACCGTCACAGAAGCCGGAATCGGTCCCGGTTGCCATGGACCGTGAAACCCCGGTGCTGAGTCCGGATCCGCTGCTTCGCGAAACCGAGTGGAAACTTCCGGCAGTGGATGATCCGGTCAAAATCACCGGCCCACTCTACTGGATAGACAGGCGGACCGGCGAAATGGAGGAGGTTGATTCATCACCGGTCAACTTCCTGATGCGCCTGCACCTCCCCCGCTGGCAGATGCTCCTGCTGGCGGTCGGACTTGTCCCCATCACCTTCGCCATTCGGGGTGTGAGCGCATTCCTCAATGTTTATCTTATCAACTACACCGGCCTGAGAGTGCTGGAGGATATCCGGGGACAGATGTTCGAAAAAATACAGAAGCTGGATATTCCATTTTTCACCAACCATTCCCAGGGCGATCTTCTGAGCCGGCTCTTCAATGACACCACACAGTTGCAGCACGCTGTCGTCAATGTCGCCAATGACCTGATCAAACAGCCCATCACTTTCCTGGGAGCCATGACCTATCTGGTCTACACCTCCATCCAGAAGTCGGAAATCGCCTTCATCCTATTCAGTCTGGCAGTGATTCCGGTGTGTGTCCTGCCTATCCGATATGCCGGCAAAAGGCTGCTGAAAAAAGCCCTTCAAATGCAGCAGCAAACCGGACGCGCGAATGCTCTGGTCCAGGAGAACCTCTCCGGATACCGGGAAGTGCGGGCTTTCAACCTCCAGAAGCGCGAAAGCGGCCGGTTCATCGCAGCCATCCGCGATCTTTTCCGGGAGCAGATGAAAATTGTCAAATACAGCAGTTTTCTCTCCCCTACCATCGAATTCATCAGCGCACTCGGCATATCGGTTGCGATTTTCTATGCCGCCGGGAAAGGCATTACCCTCGAGGACTTCACTCCACTGATCATGGCGCTGTATCTCTCCTACGAGCCGGTCAAGAAACTCGGTGCCATCCACAATCACGTCAAAAAGGGCATAGCGTCCCTGGACAGGATCGAGGAAATTCTCGACTATCCGGTCCGCATCAACCCGCCGGCAAACCCCGAGCCTTTTCCATCCGCGATTGAAACACTTTCTCTGGATGACGTCGCATTCAGCTATGATGAATCCATCCCGGTCCTGACGGGTGTGGGCTTTGAAGCCCGGATGGGGCAGTCGATTGCACTGGTTGGCCCGAGCGGAGCCGGGAAATCCACACTCATCCAGCTGCTCTGCCGCTTTTTTGACCCGACCTCCGGCGCCATCCGCATCAATGGCACCGATATCAGGCAGTTCAATCCACAGGATCTGAGGCAGCACATTGCTCTGGTTTCGCAGGAAACAGTGCTCTTCAACGACACCGTGGAGAACAACATCCGGCTCGGCAATCCCGATGCACATTCTGATGAGGTTCTGGCCGCGGCGACAAATGCACAGGCACTGGACTTTATCCGGGAACTGCCACATCAGTTCCTCACCAGTATCGGCGAACGCGGCAACAAGCTCAGCGGCGGCCAGAAACAACGGATTTCCATCGCCAGGGCATTTCTCAAGGATGCACCAATCATCATCTTTGACGAAGCCACTTCGGCACTCGATACCGAAAGCGAATCCAGAGTGCAGAAAGCGATGTCCGAACTGATTCGCGGGCGAATGGCCTGGATTATCGCTCACCGCCTGAGCACGGTGCAGCACGCGGATGTTATCATTGTCATGGAAAAAGGGCGGATTGTGGATACCGGCACCCATGAGTCGCTTCTACTCAGCTGCCCGCTCTACCAGCAGCTTGTCAGCCGGCAGTCACTCCAGTAATGCCCCCTGCTCCACCCGTACCGGCAATCCCGAAACCGGGCACCATTCTCCTTGAGGCAGCATCCATGCAACCACTGTCCGTCGGTATCCACCCTTTGAGGGTCAGGAACTGGAGATGTCTGTTGGCTCGAGTTTCGGTTTCTCATCCACTCCCGGATCTGATAAAAGAATCTTTCAACAATGGCAGATAAAAGTGTGGCAGTTGTCGGGTGTGGATACTGGGGGAAAAACCTGGTGCGTAACTTTCATGAACTCGGCGCTCTGAAGGTTGTGTGTGACCCGGATGCCGGGAATCTGGAGCGGGCCCGCACGGTGGCTCCGAAGGTCAGACAGACCGACAATTTTGAGGCGGTTCTCAACGACCCCGAGATCGATGGAATCGCCCTGGCGACCCCTGCCGTCACGCACAGAGACATGGCCATTCAGGCTCTGGAGTCAGGAAAAGACGTCATGGTCGAAAAACCGATGGCTCTCAGCACAGCTCAGGGACTCGAAATGATCGAGGCGTCGGAACGAACCCAGAGAATCCTCATGGTCGGTCATCTGCTTGAATACCACCCAGCCATCGTCACTCTGAGACAACTCATCCAGAACGGCGTTCTCGGAAGACTGCGCTATGTTTATTCCAACCGCCTGAATTTCGGCAAGATCCGGCGGGAGGAAAACGCGCTGTGGAGCTTCGCCCCACACGATGTGGCAGTTCTTCTCCGTCTGGTTGGCAGCAGCCCCGATCGGGTCAGCTGTCAGGCCGCAACCTATCTGAACGCGGAGGTTGCCGATGTCACCATGTCGAACCTCGACTTCCCTGACAATATCCACGGACATATTTTCGTCAGCTGGCTCAATCCGTTCAAGGAGCAGCGCCTCGTGGTCATAGGGGATGAGAAGATGGCGGTGTTCAATGATGTTCTCAAGGAACGCAAACTGGTTCTCTATGACCAGCATGTGCGAGTGACTGAATCAGCTGACATCCTGCACAAAAAAGCGGAAATCCCGGTGGAAATCCCTTCGGCCGAGCCACTGCGTGAGGAGTGCCGGGAGTTTCTTTCCTGTATGACCTCACGTAACCCGCCCCTGACCGACGGCCGCTCAGGCCTTGAGGTCCTCAAGGTTCTCGAAGCGTGCCAGTGGTCCATCCAGAAACACGGACTGCCGGTCACGCCGGGACAGGACCCGACCCACTGAACTACTATTCAAATAGATAAAACCACACCCCAGGGGCATATAGAAAAAGATGAGCAACCGACCATTCTTTGTGCATGAAACCGCGGTCATTGACGAACCGTGCTCCATCGGAGAGGGCACCAGAATCTGGCATTTTTCCCATGTGTGCCGCGATGCCATTATCGGACATGGATGTTCATTCGGGCAGAATACCATGGTTGCCTCGGGAGTTGTCATCGGAGACCGGGTGAAGGTCCAGAACAACGTCAGCATTTACACCGGCACCACCATTGAAGATGAAGTCTTCCTCGGCCCTTCCTGCGTTCTCACCAACGTCTCGAATCCGAGGTCGCAGGTGAATAGACAGTCCCTATATGAAAAGACGCTGATTCGAAGGGGCGCGACCGTCGGAGCCAACGCCACGATCGTGTGCGGCATCACCATTGGACGATATGCGTTCATCGCGGCCGGAACAGTGGTCACAGCGGATGTTCCGGATTATGCCATGGTGGTCGGTGTGCCGGGGAGGCACAAAGGGTGGATGTCCCGCCACGGGCACAGGCTGACTCCCGGGACCGACGGTTTCTGCAAATGTCCCGAATCAGGTTTTGAATACCGGCTGACGGATGGACTCATGAGGTGCCTCAGCTGCGGCGAGGATGACCCGCTGCCCGATCAGCTGTCCAAAGGCACCAGATCCTACAGGGATTTCAGGAACACCGGATCATGACTGCCTCCATATCCTCGCCGTTGCTCAAGATCTCAACTGCAATATCCACCCATTTCGCATAATTCTTCACTCACCCGAAGATTACCCAGATCATAATTGAAAAGAATGAAGGTACCGCTTCTCGATCTTGTATCCCAGTATCAGTCCATCAGGGATGATGTGAATTCCCGCGTGCTCGAAGTGCTGGAATCCCAGTATTTCATCCTCGGACCGCAGGTAAGCGAGTGCGAATCCGCCCTGTCCCGGTACATTGGCTGGGATCACTGCCTCGGGGTCTCCTCAGGCACGGATGCACTGCTTATCGCCCTCATGGCCGAGGAGATTGGTCCCGGAGATGAAGTCATCACCTCTCCATACACTTTCTTTGCAACGGGTGGCTGTATTGCCCGGACTGGTGCCACTCCGGTATTTGTGGATATCCGTGAAGATTCATTCAACATTGACCCCGAAAAGATTGAAGCGAAGATCACACCGCGGACGCGTGCGGTGATGCCTGTGCACCTGTACGGCCAGATGGCGGAGATGGAAGCAATCATGGAGATATCGGCCCGACATGGCCTTACAGTGATTGAGGATGCCGCACAAGCCCTCGGAGCACGCATCGGCTCAAAACATGCCGGCACCTTCGGTGATTACGGATGCTTCTCCTTTTTCCCCAGCAAGAACCTTGGC
>JAUIAG010000002.1 GCA_030425355.1 Verrucomicrobiia bacterium | reverse complement strand
TCGGTGGGGGCGGGGCAGTTCAGTTCCCGCGACAGGAGTTTCCATGGTCATCTGCACATGGACAGAGCCTTGATCCGGTCCATTCTGATTCAGAGAAGGCCCGTTGAATCAATGGCTGTCGGGAACATTCATCTGGTCCCCGATGAAAGCGGTGTAGCGGATTCGTCAGATTAACCGGGCCCCGTCCCCGACTATCGAACTGTTACCGGAAAGGACTGGCCGGCAAATCTCCGGATCAGTGACGGGGTGGACACAAGTGAGAGATTGAGAATGTCCGGCAGGGTCTTGTCGTCGTCACCGAGAGGATCTATCTCCAGACCCGCCAGTTCCTGGTGAAACAGACCGGCGAGGAGTGCCGGCAGAGAAAGAGTTCCCGACGCTTCGACATCAAGCGGTGCCGTGATGAGTTCCCTTGTCGCATCAATCGCCCGGTGAATGTCCCACGTCTGCATGCCGGCAAGAGTCTGCCCGAGCAGCATGAAGCGACGGCGTGTATGGGTGAGGTGCCGTTCGTCGTCTGTCAGGGTTGTCCTTCCCATGGCCCGTGGAACGAACCACAGATGGACCATGCCCGAGCTGCGGATGGCTTCAGTGTCGATTGCCCCGGCACCGGCGAATTGATCACCGGCCAGCCTGATTTCCTGGTCAAGATGGGTGGGAAACTGCGGGCGCATGGCGTTAAGAAACCGGGACCACTCACGGCTTCCGGGAACATGGAGCAGCGCCTTCTCCGGTGACTCTTTTTCTGTGGCCCGGAGGGAATAAATCCGCAGCCGCACATGCTCCTGGCTGTCGAAATCCCATGCAGTGAGGGTCAGGCCGTCACGGGATGCCTCCAGTGCCTTCTTCAGGTTGAGGGGAATGGCTGATCCGGGCCATCCGCCGAAGCATTTTTCCAGCAGACGCGACTGGAGTTCGGTGCGGTTCTGCGGCTCGGGCATCTTCATGCGTGGCATGGTGAAGCTGTCATGAATGATCGAGTTCCGCTGGTCCCCGGGAATGCCATCTGTGAGAACCCGAAGCTGCCCGGGTTCGAAATACTTTGTCGTAACGGCCGGGATGTCCTCGCCAAGGTCCATCAAATGGGTGTTGAACCATTTGAATGCGGGGAGACGTAGTTCCTGAGTATCGCGGTGTCCCCCGGGAGTGATCACCAGTCCGATATTCTCCTCTTTTCCATAGAGTCGGTAAATCCTCCGGGTCTGCTCAAAGACCCTGTAGACTCCATCCAGCGGGAAGATCGAATCCGAGTCGGTATTGAGGATCATGAGTGGTCTTGGGGCGACAAGGGCGGTGATCATGGCGAAGTCCCAGCGGTGAGTGTTGACATGGAACATGCAGTCGCAGTGACCTTCCACGGTGCCGTCGATGACATGATTGCGGAGGTCGGTGATGCCGGCCACCGGCGCAGCCACACTGATCCGATCATCCAGAGCAGCGGCCCACCAGCTGTAGACACCGCCGCCACTGCGGCCGGTGATTCCAATAGCGTCGCCGTTCACAAATTCGAGCGACTGGAGGTAATCCACGGCCCGAATACAGTTCCATGCCTCCACGCCTGCCGGAGTATATCCCCTCGAATTCCACCACCACATTCGCTCGCGGTAGGTGCCGTGGTGGATGCCCTCGATCTCTCCCAGCTGAACGGTGTCGATAACCAGGCTGACATATCCGTTGGAGGCAAACCATGCGGGATGGTGCTGGTAGCTCGTTTTGTTGCCATAGGATATTTCCCCGACTTTGGCCGGAGCGTGCCCGCACACATAAAGCACGGCCGGAGCCCTGCCGGTCAGACCGGATGGCACATACAGATTGGCGGTGACATACAGCCCCGGCATCGACTCAAACCGCAGATTCCGGACTTCAAAGTGATCCTGATTCACCACTCCGGTGACGACGGGGTTGAGTGGAGTTCTTTCGGGCTCCGGATGCAGCCCCAGCATCTCTGCCAGCTGCAGGCGGTATTTATCCCGGCGTGAGGTCCAGTCATTGAGGTCGCGGATTTCAGCGAGTGTCGAATCGGCAATTCGGGTGGCCTGGGCGGCGAAGTACCTCGCCATCATCCGGTCCCCCTCAGTTTTCATCTCAGCGCCAACTGCTGTGCCATGGATGATGGCCAGCAGTGCGGCCATGACTGCCGACTTCGTCGATATCCGGATCATCCGCCCATCATACCTCATCAGAATCCAAAAGAAAATATTGGCATTTCGCGCGATTCTCAGCACACTATGTCTCCTTTTTGGCTGGAAATTCAGTAAAAATACCGAAAAACGCAGAAACCCTACGAATGAAGAAACGGACACACCACTGCAACGAACTGCGACAGGAACACATTGGACTGGAAGTCACGCTCAATGGATGGGTGCATTCAAATCGTGACCTCGGTGGCGTGATCTTTCTGGACATCCGGGATCGTGAAGGCCGCACCCAGGCCGTATTTGATCCGGCAGACCTGCCGGCGGAAGTCTTCTCCGTTGCCGAGCATGTGCGCAGTGAGACGGTGGTGCGGGTGTCCGGCAGGGTCCGGCTGCGGCCTGAAGGGACAAAAAATGAAAAGATCCCCACCGGCGAGGTCGAGGTGCTCGCCAGTGAGATCGAGGTGCTGAACCGCGCCGAGGTGCTTCCCTTTCCGGTGGACGACCCTGAAGCTGCCGCCCGGGTCAACGAGGAACTGCGCCTCAAGCATCGGTATCTGGATCTCCGACGTCCTGAAATGATCCGGAATCTCCGGCTTCGCAGCCGCGTTGCCACCGCAACCCGCGTCTTCATGGAGGAGGAGGGGTTCCTGGAAGTGGAAACGCCGACGCTTTTCAAGTCCACTCCTGAAGGCGCCCGTGAGTTTGTGGTTCCGTGCCGGATGGCACCCGGCCAGTTTTACGCGCTTCCGCAGAGTCCGCAGCAGTTCAAGCAGATCCTGATGGTTGGCGGAGTGGAGAAATACTTCCAGCTTGCCCGCTGCTACAGGGACGAGGACCTGCGTGCCGACCGGCAACCCGAGTTCACCCAGGTGGACATCGAAATGTCTTTCATCGACCGCGAGGACATATACGCCCTCATCGAAGGGCTGCTCAGGCGCATCTGGAAATCCGCCCTCAACATGGACATCCAGACACCCTTCCAGCGCATGACTTTCCACGAAGCCATGGATCGCTTCGGCACCGACAAGCCGGACCTTCGCTATGGAATGGAAATCGTCGATTTCAGTGATGTCTTTGCCGGCTCCGGTTTCAAGGTGTTCAATTCCGTCATCGAAAAGGGCGGGGTGGTCAAGGCTCTCAATGTCAAGGGCATGGCGGATGCCACCCAGGGACAGATGGAGACCATGACGGATTATGCCATCAGTCATGGCGCCAAAGGCCTCGCCTATATCAAGGTTGTGAATGGCGAATGGAAGTCTCCGGTGACCAAGTTCTTCAGCGACGCCGAGAAGCAGGCTCTTATCGACAGACTGGGAATCGAGGAGGGAGACCTGATTCTCTTTGCCGCCGATCAGTGGCTCAACGCCTGTGAGATTCTTGGACTGATCCGGACATACAATGCCGGGTTGCTCCAGTCAAAAGGACAGCTGCATCTGGACCCCATGGACTTCCGGTTCCTGTGGGTTATCGAATTCCCGCTGCTTGCCTACGACAAGGAAATGAACCGCTGGTATTCAAGCCATCACCCGTTTACGGCACCGGTTGATGAGGATGTTGCCAAGCTGACGTCCGATCCCAAGGAAGTGCGCGGCCAGCATTATGATATTGTGGTCAACGGTGTCGAGCTTGGCGGGGGATCGATCCGTATCCACCAGCCCGATGTGCAGCGGACCATTTTTCAGGACATTCTTCAGCTGGGCGAGGAAACCATACGCGAACGCTTCGGATACATGCTTGAGGCTTTCAAATACGGCTGCCCACCACACGGCGGCATCGCGCTCGGCTTCGATCGACTGATTACTCTTCTCACTGGTTCGCACAGTATCCGCGATGTCATCGCGTTCCCGAAAACCGCAAAAGGAACCTGCCTCATGACCGAATCGCCGGGACCTGTCGATCGGCGACAGTTGCGGGAACTCTACATCGACGTGCGTGCCCCGCAGCAGAAAAAGCCCGACAAGCCCGAATCCTGATCCTGATCCTGACCGACCAGCCCCGGTATCGTATCCATTGCCGGCAAAGCCGCCGGTTCTTGTCCTTTTCCAGTCATCCGATCCCGCTGATGGAGAGGCACTTACGCCTCTGCCTCAAATCGGAACATAAAGCTTCCGCTCCCAATGGCGATTAGTTTGATATTATGGATATTTCCGCAGCAGCCCAGGGAATAAGAAACAACCTCGGCAACACCAGTGGTGTCGGATTCGAAATGGGAGTGAGAACCCTCGAAAAGGCCAATGACCTCGTGGAGGAACAGGGACAGGCCATGATAAAAATGATTGAGGAATCAGTCGTCGATCCGGCCGCCGGCCGCATCGACGCCCGGGCCTGACACAGCCGTGTCGGAAAGATGGACAGGCGCATTTTCCACCGAAAATGCGCCTGTCCATCTTTTTTATTTTTTATTCATTTTCAACAGTGCGCCTTAACGATGCAGTCGCCATGCCTTTAAACTCTGTCTGTTTACTCCCTGACCTGTTCTCCGGCAGCAATTGTCCGGATGGAATTGGTCAGGAAGCCGAAATACCGGCGCGCTGAGTCGGGAGTCATGTGGATGGCGTCGCTGTATTGGTAGTCACCGGGATCGACTTCCGGCACCCACGGTATCTCTGACTCCGGAAAGGCGTCTTTCAGGTGCGTGAGAAGAGATCGGGGACCATCGAGGAAATGCAGTTCAGGGTGGACCGGCATGTGGAAGAGGATGACGAGGCTGCCAGCTTCCCTCAGTCGGTCGATATGCTCATTCAGCCTTTCAACGATTGATTTGAGGGTCTGGTCGTCGACTGGATTTTCGAGCACCAGCTTCTGCTCCAGGATATTGAGGCGCAGGAGTTCGGCACGTTTTTCGTCCAGGCTTTCCGGCTCACCGTTTTTTTCACTCACGGGCGAATCCGTCCTGAGTTTATCCCGGAGGGTGATGTGGGCTTTGTTGAGAGAGACCTGAACCGGCCATGCTGCAATGGACATCGGCCGGTTGGCTTCCCGCAGAACGGGCAGTTCTGTCCATGCTTTCCGGTAGTATGGATTCAGGGTGTCGGTAAGCCACTCCTTCGGGTCAAGGACCACCAGACGGTTGATTTCGATGGCCACGATATCCGGCGCGCTGTTTTGACCATCAATCGATTCAAGCATCAGAAGTCCGTCGAAGGCACTGCCTCCGTTGATGGTGATCATCACTGTGTCATCGTCGGTATTGAATGGATCCAGCCGGTCCGCAATGGACGAGCCGGCAATCAGCGTGTGAACCCGGCTCTCACGAAGGAGAAATTTCTGAGCCCAGTCGATGGGGTCCCTCTCAGGCATTCGCTTTGTTTCGGGGATGACACGAACCGCTCCAAAGTGAAGAGCGGTGAAAAGCAGTGAAAAGGCCAGCGCACGGACTCCGACTGGCAGGGAATTGAACTGATCAAATAGTTTCATCATGGCGTTGTTGGATGGAGGCATCAGCAATGCCTGCAGTTCGCTCAGAACTGGAAGTAGATGAATTCACCGGCCGATCCGGAGTTGAAGATTATCAGCCAGATCATGGCACCGAATACCGCCGGCTCTACAAGTGCTTTGGCCCGCGAAGGAATCGAATCCCAGACAAGGTCCTTCAGGTGGTAAAGCGCAATCGGAACCGAATAAATAAGCACATAGGCAATCCAGACAAAATTCGGATTCTCATTGCCTGAGAACATGGCCTTCCAGAAGGCTGTATACTGATTGAAATCCTTGAGTATGAAAAACAGCCACGCGTGAGTGACAAACGCGAAGACAAACAGGGTCCGGAGCACCGCAACCACCAGCTTGGGGGAGTCATCCGGCCGCGAGCCGCGCAGGGCTCTTTCAGTCGCAAGGGCCAGGCCGTGAAAAATTCCCCAGAAGGCGTAATTCCATGAAGCACCATGCCAGAGGCCGCCGAGGAACATCACCAGAAAAAGGTTCAGATAGGTGCGGACGGCGCCTTTCCGGTTGCCGCCCAGTCCGAAGTAGAGGTACTCCTTGAGCCACGTGGACAGGGAAATGTGCCACCGGCTCCAGAAATCGGCAAACGACTGCGCGATGTAGGGCTTCCGGAAATTCACGGGGATCACGTAGCCGAAAAATGATGACAGCCCGATAGCAATGGCCGAGTAGCCTGCAAAATCACTGAAAATCTGCATCGAGTATCCCAGCAGCAGCGAAAGCAGTGTCATCCAGTCCAGTTCGAGAAAAAGCGGGTAGGTCAGATAGTAGGTCCGGTCCTTGAGGTTGTCGGCCACCACCATTTTCAGAAAATAGCCCAGCACCACGAACCGGAAGACGTGGTCCCACGGAATCCTGGAAAAGTATTTTGGCTGAATCTGAAAATAGAAGTCGCGGGCCTTCACGATCGGGCCCGCCACCAGCTGTGGGAAAAAAGCGATGTAAAGTGCCGTGTCCAGTGAGAACCTCCAGAACCCGCTGTGATGGATCTCGTGGAGGCAGGCGATTTTCCTTTCCAGCTGGTCCGATTCACGCGATCGGAAACAGTCGATCAGGAGGCTGATCCCCTGGAAGGTAAAAAAGGAAATGCCGAGCGGAAGCGGAATGGTGACGAGGAAGTGACCTAACTGATTCCCATCGGCGGTCTCTCCCCAGAGTGTCCGTGCCAGCAGACCGGCATATTTGAATGCCCCGAGTATGCCGATATTTACGGATACCGCAATCAGTGTCAGCCACCGCGCCTTCTGCAGCGGATACCGAAGAATCGCATAACTCCCAAGGGCATTGCACACGATGGAGAACATCAGCAGCGCCAGAAGCATGGGATTGTGGTGCGAATAGAAGATGAAGCTGGATATCAGCAGGATGCCCGGCTGAAGCTTCCTCAGAGGCGGCAAATAATACAGGATCGCCGTGACTAGAAACAGTACGGCAAATTCGTGGCTGTTGAATAACATTGGACTTTCGGGCTTTTCAGTGCCTTGGAATTCCGGTCGCCAGGCCGAAGGGCCCTATTTTCTGGCGGCTGGTGGTCACTTCATCTTTACGCCTTCATCGACTGTCCACCAAAATGGAACAGTTTTTTCCCGGACTGTCCAGAAATCAGACAAACCATATCACCGGCACATTTTTTCCGTATTGACCAGCCGTTTGTGCAATGCCTTCGTCGGGCGTCGTTTGTGTCTTCTCAAACCCGGAGACAAGGAGACCCCCGATTTCCCGCCATGCGGCCATCGATACGGTATTATTTTGCCATAAGCATCCGGCCTCAAGAAATTAACACCCTAAGAACCGCAAAAAAAAAATCTTACTCATTTGTCGGGAACGGTCTAATGGTTGTAGGAGTGCCTGCCGATAGGATACAGTGTAAAGAAATGAACCACGCCGGTTTTCGTTCAGAAAACGGCAGAGGTGGATTCCAACGAATGACCCAAGATGACTAAGAAGGCACTAATCACCGGAGTCACCGGCCAGGATGGATCGTATTTGGCGGAACTTCTGATAGAAAAAGGATACGAAGTCCATGGCATAATCCGGCGAGCGAGCACATTCAATACCGGAAGACTGGACGAGCTTTACGAAGGCCCCCAGAAGCATGGCCGGCACCTCCAGCTCCACTACGGGGACTTGAGCGACGGCAGTGGTCTCTCACGGCTTATTGCTGAAATTCAGCCGGATGAGGTTTACAACCTAGCAGCCCAGAGCCATGTCCGCGTGAGCTTTGATGCCCCTGAATACACCGCTGATGTCGACGGCACGGGAACCATCCGTCTTCTGGAGTCCATCCGTCAGGCCGGAATCCAGCCGCGCTTTTACCAGGCCAGCTCCAGTGAGATGTATGGCAAGGTCATGGCAATACCCCAGACCGAGACCACACCGTTCTACCCCCGCAGTCCCTATGCCTGCGCCAAGGTCTTTTCCTACTGGGCAGTGGTGAATTACCGCGAGTCCTACGGCATGCATGCCAGTAACGGCATCCTCTTCAACCATGAATCACCACGCCGTGGAGAGACTTTTGTCACCAGAAAAATCACCCGCGCCGTGGCCCACATAAAAGCCGGATTGCAGAAGAAACTTTTCCTGGGCAACCTCGACGCCAAGCGCGACTGGGGATACGCCAAGGAATATGTCGAGGCCATGTGGCTCATGCTCCAGCAGCCACAGGGTGATGATTATGTCGTCGCCACCAACGAGACCCATTCCGTCCGGGAATTCCTCGAAATCGCTTTCGGTCATGTCGGCCTCGATTACCAGGATTATGTGGAAATCGATCCCCGGTATTACCGCCCTGCTGAAGTGGATATCCTCATCGGGGATTATGCCAAGGCGAAGGAAAAACTGGGCTGGGAGCCTAAAACACGCTTTGCCGACCTTGTCAGACTCATGGTTGAGGCGGATGTCAAACTGCTTCATGACCACCGGTCAGGCAATATAGCCGTCCGCTCCTGAACGCCATCTGCGCCTGGACCATACGCAATTCTGCCGCGGGTGATCCATTTCGCCCGCTGCCTCCATTTTTATTCATCAACTCATCCCCCTCCGGGGCTTCCTAACCCATGCCCAAGGCTTTCATCACAGGTATTACCGGCCAGGACGGCTCCTATCTCACCGAGCTGCTGCTGGAAAAGGATTATGAAGTGCACGGCAGTGTGCGCCGTACATCAAGTCTGGATCGCTCCAGGTTGCGGCACCTCTATCAGGATACCTCCATCTATGGCAGTCGCCTTCACCTTCATTACGCCGACCTCAACGATGTCACCAACCTCCGTCGGCTTCTGATGCGTGTGGCGCCGGAGGAAATTTACCACCTTGCCGGCCAGAGCCACGTTGGCCTGAGCTTCGAAATCCCCGAATCCACCTGCGATGACACGGCCATGGGTACCCTGCGGATTCTCGAAATCCTTCGCGATCTCCCAGGTGCTCCCCGCTTTTTTCATGCTGCCTCCAGCGAAATCTTCGGTTCCCCGGACAGTGCACCCCAGGACGAAAACACCCCGTACCGGCCCGTTAGTCCGTACGGATGTGCCAAAGCCTTCGCCACCAGCATGGTCCGTGTCTACAGAGATTCCTTCGGGCTCCACGCCTCCAATGGAATCATGTATAATCATGAGTCCCCGCGTCGCGGTGAAAATTTCGTCACTCAGAAAATCTGTCAGTCCGCCGCGGCGATCAAACTCGGCATTCAGGACAAGCTCCGCATGGGAGACACCTCTGCGGAAAGAGACTGGGGCGATGCCCGCGATTACGTGCGGGCCATGTGGATGGCTCTCCAGCAGGAGAAGGCCAATGATTACATCATCGCCACCGGAGTCTCCCACAAGGTCCAGGACATCGTCGAAATCGCTTTTGACTATGTTGGCCTGGACTGGAAGGACCTGATCGAGCGCGATCCGCGATTCATGCGCCCGGCGGATCCCAAGAAGCTCATTGGTGACAACTCACGCGCCCGGACCGTTCTTGGCTGGGCCCCCTCCATTTCATTTGAACGCATGATTCAGGAAATGACCCAGGCTGCTCTCAACCACCTCTCTGCCAGAAACCGCAGCCATTCCTGAAAGCGACAGGTGCCAGGCACAATGTGTCTGTCTGGCACACCCGCTGCCGGCCTCTTCCTTCAGCTCTCCTCAAAACCCTACCCCCGGGCTTCATGCAGAAAGTGCATGGCACCCGGTGCAGGAATAATGTACCTGGCACCATGGGAGCAGGCTGGCCTGACGGCAGCGGATATGCTAGGAAATCCCTCCATGTCCTATAAACTGTGTCTGAATACCAGCACTATAAAGCCCCAGCCGGTTCTGAAGAAAATTGAACTGGCGGCCCGGGCGGGGTTTGTCGGGGTGGAACTGTGGATCAATGACATATACGAACACGTCGGGCGGGGCGGCGAGGTCAGTGACATAGAAAAAGCTCTTTCGGACAACGGCCTTTTTGTTCCCTGTGCAATTGCGTGCCGCCAATGGGCAGACGCGGTTGGCCCCGAATACCAGCTGGCGCTTGATGAGGTCCGTCGTCGGATGGAGCTGGCGGCGCGGATCGGTTCCCCGTGGCTGGTGGCCACCCCACCCAGATCAGAATGTGATCATCGCCAGATTGCCAGCCGATACCGGGATCTGCTCGCCATAGGTCGTGAAACAGGTGTCAGACCGACTTTCGAATATATCGGATTTTTCAAATCAGTCCGCAGCCTGTCCGAGGCCTGGGCGATAGTCGAAGAGACCGACGATCCCGATGCAACACTGATCCTGGATGCCTTCCATAACTGGAACAGCGGCTCGACTCTGGATGATCTCCGCAAAATTCCCGCGTCCCGAATCAGTCATTACCACATCGACGATGCCCGTCCGGACAAACCCGCCGGGACTCAGACCGATCCGGATCGGGTCATGCTTGGCGAAGGCCAGATTGATCTGCAGGGTGAGATCGCCGTGCTCCGCGAAATCGGATACTCGGGAACAGTATCCCTTGAACTCTTCAATGCCGACCTTTGGGCCCGTGATCCCCTCGAGGTGCTGAAGGTTGGCATCGACCGCATGCATCAGCTGCTGGACGAGGCGTGAGGGGCAGGCAGCTGACCAATTGAACCTCCGTCCGGATCCACTGAAAATGCCTTCCCCGTCCTTCCCGCTTCCGCTTCACGACATTCACAGCCCCGCTTCGCCGTTGGAACTCTGTCACTATCCGCCTTTTCTCCGGGGCGGGGTGCGGGTCTGGCTCAAGAGGGATGACCGGATTGAGGGGCCGCTTTCCGGCAATAAATTCAGAAAGCTGCAGTTCAATCTGCTGGAAGCTTCCAGTCGCGGCTACAGGAAACTATTGACGCCCGGTGGGGCATGGTCCAACCACCTGCTGGCTGTCTCGACCGCAGGCAGGGAGTTCGGCTTCGAAACGACAGCGCTGGTCCGGGGAGAACGCCCCGTCCATCCAAGCCCGATCCTGCAGCAATGCAGGAAGAACGGGATGGCCCTGCAGTGGCTTTCCCGCATGGAGTATCGGAACCGTTCCAACCCCGCCGCTGTCAGCCGGTGGATCAGCCGGAATGGCCCCGGGACCTACTGGATTCCGGAAGGCGGAACCAACCGGCTGGCTCTCCCGGGAGTCGCCCGCCTTGTTGGGGAAATTGCGATTCCATTCGATTATCTGTGCCTTCCCTGCGGGACGGGGGGCACCATGGCCGGCTGTCTGAGCGCCATTGGCAGACAGGCCCTCGTCATTGGATTTCCCGCTCTCCGTGGCGGCGAATTTCTCTACCACGATATCGCCAGTCTGCTTGAAATCAGTGGAACACGGCTGCCACGCACTTCGTGGACACTCGAGACACGATTTCACTTCGGTGGATACGCCAAATTCCATCCGGAGCTGCTGGAATTCGTTGAAGAGTTCGAAGGCTCGACCGGAATCCGCCCTGAACCGGTTTACACCGCCAAAGCACTGTTCGGACTCCGGCAGCTGATTCGTGAAAGGCATTTCCCCCCTGGTTCGGAGATTGTCTACCTCATGACCCAGTCGCACTCCCAACCGGATCTGAACGGCAGATAAAAATCATCTGCCCGGACAGGATTCTGTATCTGCAGGGTCAGGGTGCGCTACTGGCTGGCAGCCGATCCCTGAAGGCGACGAAAGGCTGCAATGGCCTTGGGATCACCGGCCTCCACACCTCTGGCGAGATTTTTTTCCAGTGCACTGCGGGAATTGCGGATGGCCCACTGCTGGTCAAAATCCAGCTCGGGATTATTCTGCATCTGCACCACCATCCCCGCCGCTTCTTCAAAATCTCCACGCTGATACGCCTCAATCAGCTTCTGTGACTGGGATTTAACCCGCGGCGGCGCCTGACTGAAGACCTTTTCAAGCTGTTTCGAACTGGCCGGTATCGACTCGGGAATCGCCGCAAGCGGGTCGGATTTTTCCCCTCCGCAACTGACCAGAATCATCGCGCCCAGCACCAGTGCCATCCCGCGGATCCGGAATCCGGTGAACAGTGCATTGATAATTTGAAACCTTGTTTGCATAATTTTCTGTCTACAGGACGATCTGCGGCAACTGGTTGACGGACAATATATCAACTTTGAAATCCGGTCCGGTGATTACCGGCCATCTCCACGTCGGCTCTTCGGTTCGCACCACAGTCTGCCCGGACGACGGCCCCCGAAATCACGGGAAAAACCCGAGATTTTGAAATATTCACTGGTCTTCATGAACTCGACATGCCCGCCGAGTGAGGCGACATTGCCTCCCTCATTGTGCCGTCGGGTCAGTCCCTCATGCGGGAAGCTGGCTGCGTTGTCCCAGAAACTTGGGGTTGTCTCATCGGTTTCCCAAAACATGATGTCGTCTCCGTTGAAGAGCGTGGCTTTGTAGGTCAACCCCTTCCGGCCATCAATGCCCGTTGAGAATGATGAGAAGGCTCCGTTCATAACGTAGCTGGTTACCTGCTGGTTCCGCAGCCGGAACAATGCCGTGTTGGTGTAGTCAAGAGGACAGCGGTATATAGCCCGGTTTCTCAGCATCGGCCACAGCTGGCCCAGCTCGACCTTGAATCGGGGATCCCTTGGAACAACCGTTGCTGTATAAGCCCAGCCGGGAATATTCAACTCACTCGACCCCCATGTTGGGTGAGGAACATTGTCCTCCGCGTCATTCATATAAAGATGTGTCGCCAGCATGATCTGCTTCAGATTATTGGCGCACTTGGTTCTTTGTGCCCGCTCCTTGGCTTTGGAGATGGCCGGGAGAAGCATGCTGGCGAGGACCGCGATTATCGCAATGACAACCAGTAGCTCAATCAGAGTAAATGCCACTCGCGATAAGCGTGAGCTTCCAACAGACGGATGCCTTGTGTTCATGGGATCGGTGGATTCAGTTCATGGTAGGTCCGTGTTTTGAACGAGGCAAGTAAAAGATATGTAACAGGCCCATCCCTCCATGGGGCCTTGTCCACCGTAATCCGTCGTCCCCATGTGACCGCCGGGACAATCTGAGGATCTGGTTTAAAAGCTGTTATTCAGCCTCTCTCCAAGACGGAGATTCATTCTCCGAATGGCCGACATAAGCTCATCCTTCTCATCCGGATCAAACAGACCATTTCCATTGACGTCAAACTGCAGTATGCGCTTCTGAAAGAAATTCAGTCTATCGGAATCACGCGTCGACGCGCGTTTCAGTATCTGGGTGGCCACCGCGTAAGTCTGGTGGTCCGCCAGCGCGGCCCTAAGCGTGGAAATTTCTTTTCCATCGATCGGGCTGACTCTGAGTGTCAGACTCCCCATTTCATCGTAGGAATACGGCCCCCACCGGACCCTGCGGGGTGGGTTATGCGGGTTGGCAGGATTGGCTGCGGAATTGTCCCATGAAACCATGGCCGAGATCCGCGTGCCCGCCGGCAGCTGAAGTGGTTCGGCGAAGAGATAACCCTCCTGCCAGTTGAAATCCCATTCGTCGATACGCAGAAGTTCGATCGATCTCCCATCCGGAAGTTCGGCATCCATTCTCAACACCTTTCCAAGGTAATGAGCATGGGCGCTCACACCAAAAGCCTCGATTGCACAGGGGAGCGTAAAGGAGTCATGGACCGTGTAGTCGGCCTCACCCGCAGGAATATCCACACCCGCGAGGGCACCGAACCGTGGAGGCAGCTGAATGCCGGTGAAGTCCCGCGTCGGCGGATCCTGAGACAGATACAGGCCCAGGGTCGTTGACTCCCTTTCGACTTTGCCGGTCGGGTGAAAGTGAGTCTGAAGCACAATGGTCGAGTTGGGAGGCAGTTCATGGGCCATCCCGTCCGGGAGTGGCACCGGGACTCCGCCGACAGCCCAGCCCCCAATGCCCCGCAATCTTGAAGTGAATCCCATACCGTCAAATCCCGGAAGCGGATCCTCCCGGTCCTTTGCAATGGAGGCACCAGTGGCGTCCACAAAATACAGAACATGGTGCACCACGGCGCGGGATGAGGGCCGGATTTCAATCGCCTTGAGATACAGGGTCCGGTCGTTGTTCAGGGGCATGGCAAAGTTCCGGTAAATGTCGCGGCCCTCAGCGTACACTTCGAAGGCTTCAGGCATGCTGACCACCATGTCCGGGGTCCCGGCAAACCACTCGTCGGCGAATTCCGGAGGTGAGGGAGCTCTGGTCTCATCCCCCTCCGGCATTCCCGCGTCAATCCATTCAATCAATGTCGCCTTTTCCTCCGGACTCAGCCGGCGGTCCCCGTGGAATTGAAGATCGCGGCTCGCCGCATTCCACGGCGGCATATACTCCGACTCCACCACATCTCTGATCTGTCGGCCGCGCTTGTAAACATCCCCGTAGCTCAGCAGAGGAAATGGTGCCGCCTGTCCGGGGCGATGGCACTGGCTGCACTTCCCGTAAATAACCGTGGCCACCCGGGGGTGGAATTCCGGGGCCATGTCGCCTTCGGCGGGTGTTTCATCCGCCCTGCTGGAGGTTCCGAAGACAATCGCGATGAGCGGGATCATCAAATAAAAATTGAAGGTAAAATAAACCTTCGGCCTGTGGTTTTTCATGTCTGTCATTGTGAGCGATTTCCGGACCAATCAATCCACTCCGTTTCCGAAGCGGGTGATTCAGCCATTGCCGCGGATCTGGATCGCGGTCCATTTCGTGGACCTCAAACATTCAGACCCCATAAATCGGGAAGTGTTACATGAACCCCAACCCGGAATTCAGCACCCCTCACCACAGGAAGAATGTACCTGTCACCATTTTGAATTCGCCGGGGGCATTGACACGGAGATCAAATTTTATTATCCATTCACATGCTCTGATGCGTGTGTGTATGAGTGATGTGAGAAGAGCTTGGCGGGTGTGTTCACCAGTCTGGCTGTGTGCCCTGTGTTTCGATTGGAACAATCATGACTCCTGAGATTCTCTGCATCCGGTAACTTTGATGCTGTTTTCCGGATGCATTCCTGAGTGAAGGGAGGCTGACTCTTCTGACAGGTCAACCCGGCTGATTCGGAGCAATTGGGGAAGTGGAATGCAATTCTCCACGATCTGAGACCGCATGATGGCGGGCCGTTTTTAACGAATACAGAATATCTATGCTGGGAAAATCCAGGAGTGCGAGTGTCTATGGTGTGGATGCCTACGAAGTGGAGGTGGAAGTTTTTGTCTCCGGTGGTGATCCGAAAATAAGTGTTGTGGGCCTGCCGGATGCGGCGGTTCGGGAATCCAAGGACAGGGTCCTGTCTGCCATGAACAACAGCGGTTTCACCATCCCCGTGGGTCACACCACCATAAGTCTGGCACCGGCCGACAAGAGGAAGGAGGGGCCGTGTTTCGATCTGGCAATTGCATTGGCCATGATAGCGGCGACGGGGCAGCATTTGACCAACGCCGATCTGGAGGGCTGGTGGATGTTCGGGGAACTGGCTCTTGATGGCCGCCTCCGGCCGGCCCGGGGCGTTCTGCCCGTTGCCCTGGAAGCCCGGCGGCATCATTGTCGCGGTCTGCTTGTGGCGCCACCCAAGGCACCCGAAGCTGCCGTGGTCAAAGGTCTGAATGTCTTTCCAATCCATGACCTGAGGCAGGCCGTGGAGTTCATTCGCGGCCGCGAGGAAGTCAAGCCCCTTAAAATACGGGTGGAAAGCCTGTTTGAGAATGAGCAGTCCGACAGCCCTCTCGACTTCCGTGAAGTCAAGGGCCAGGAAAGCGTCAAGCGTGCCATGGAGATCGCCGCCTCCGGCAGCCATAATATACTGATGATAGGCCCTCCGGGAACCGGCAAGTCCATGCTGGCCAAGCGACTGCCGACTATCCTCCCTCCGTTGACGCTGATGGAGGCTCTTGAAACCACCAAAGTGCACAGCATCGCCGGAACACTCCCTACAAGGCAGCCACTCATCACACGGCGTCCGTTCCGGACACCGCATCATACCGCCAGTGACGCCGGACTCCTCGGCGGGCGCGCAAACCCGGCTCCGGGCGAGATCTCGCTGGCACACCACGGTGTTCTCTTCCTCGATGAGCTTCCGGAATTCAAACGCAGTGTCCTGGAAACCATGAGACAGCCGCTCGAGGAGGGCAGAGTCACCATATCCCGCGCGGCCGGCACATTCACCTTCCCTGCACGATTCATGCTGGTGGCAGCCATGAATCCCACTCCCGATGGGAAGATGCCGGCCGAATCCGGGAGCACCTCGCGGGAAATCCAGAAATACCTTGGCAGAATATCGCGTCCACTGCTCGACCGCATTGACATTCATGTCGAGGTGCCCAAGGTGAGGTTCCAGGACATGGCCGCCCGACCCGACGGGGAGTCCTCCGCGCAGATCCGCGAAAGGGTCATCAGGGCACGCGAAATTCAGAACCGGCGGTTCGGGGACAACCCATGCTGCCGATGCAATGCCCAGATGGGTGCCCGCGAAATCCAGCATCACTGCCAGCTGGGGCCGGCGGTGCTCAAAGAGCTGAAAACCGCCATGAGTCAGCTCAAGTTCAGTGCCCGTGCCTACGACCGTATTCTCAAAGTTGCCCGCACCATCGCCGACCTCGACGCCAGTGAAAACATTGACGTCCCACACCTTTACGAAGCCGTTCAGTACCGGACCCTGGACCGGCAGATTTGGGGGGATTAGCCGCGTTTCGCGTTTTTTCATGGTTGCCATGGTGTCATGGAGCCAGTCCTCTATCATTATGGCGTGACCATCGGGCTGGGCCCTCAAGCATATTCATCTCATGCCGATGTCTCCTGTTCCGGATGCACGACATGAGATGGCAGTCAGCGTGTGCCAGGGCGGGGGAAATACTCCTCGCGCTTCCCAGTCTCGTGGGGATGGGGGGCCTGGCCCTCGGTGTTGAACTCGCCGGAAAACCCGCCTCCTCCCACGGCCCCGGTTTTGCCGCATTCTATTACTCCTGTGTCGTCGGTCTGGTCTGCCTCTGGATCACTGTGCTGCTCCCCCGATCTGTTATTCGCCTCCACCCATGGATCAGTTGGATTCTCATCCCGGGTCTCACTGCCGGTCTCATTCCATCCGCTATTCTCGGTCTGTCCTTTCTTGTGGTCGCAGTATCGCCCCGCGAGAGTCCCGGCGGCGTGTGGTTCATGTTCATTGTGGCGGCGGCGCCATCGATTCTGGCCATCATCCTGACAGGACGAATGCTCAAGCTGTCCAGACGTGCGCGTGCCAGAGCCCATCCCGATCACCGGGTTCCTGAGGGGTCGGAATCCCAGCTGGGCTGATACAGTCACTGCCCCGGCGCGCCAGGTGCCAGGCACTTTGTACGTGATACGTGACGTCCGGTCTCGAGCGGGCGGAGTGGGGGGCTACTGGCCGGGTGCCTCAAAGAAGTAGCGGCCCAGTCCGAAGGTGAAGATGGCGAGGCCATAGAGGGCATGCTCGAGCCATAAGAGCAGAAAATTGTGATGTCTGTGCCAGCTGAGGGCGAAAAGCCATCCCCCGGCGAGAGTCAGGGCCGGGGCGAGCCAGTTGTCATACATGACATGCAGTCCCGCAAAAACCAGGGTGTTGGAAACCAGCAGCATCGTTTTACCCGGGAACAGGGAGTTGTAGCGGTGAAAATAAAAGACCCGGTAAAGGAACTCCTGGGGTGCAACCGAAATAAGCGGATAAAAAACCAATATTATCGCCCATAGCCCGGGTCTGTGCCGGGGGATTCCCAGAAAATTCTCACGCTCCAGCAGCCATGCGAGCAGGGCGATGCCGCCGACAATGCAAACAGTTTTTACAATCCACTGACCGGGATCAGGGAAGGTAGTTTTACGGGGAGGTTCCCCGGTATCCTGCAGCGAAGGCCCGATGACCATAAAGTAGACGGCAATCGACCACAGAACCGGAATCAGGTAGATAACGAAAATGCTGACTTGAAACCATTCAAGCCAGGCAATCACCGGGAATCCAATGAACAATAGCAGGAATTCGAGGGCTATGAACCATCGCTTCTGCAGCAGCCTGAAAGACATGCGGCGGAGAGTGCCGGGCAACACTCACCGCCGCAAGGAAATCCAGACAGGCCATCGCGGTCCGGAATCAGGCCGAAGGGCCCTATGTGCGCTCAGTTCCGATAGGTGCTGAGAATCTTCTTGAGTAACTCGGTCATTTTGCCCCTGCGATGCTCCAGATCCTCCCACATCATGCGTTCCTTGCCACAGGCGCCGCAGGTCAGGGCCGGATCGATAACATCCGCTTCAGGCGCGCACTCGCAGTATTCGTCTTCCCTGCCGGATTCGGCGCCCGCCGCGGGACCGTGTCCGGCGCGGGTGTAGACCTCAGTATCTGTTTCCGTTGCATCGGAGACGTTGGCCGGTGTGGGCGTGGATATTCTGCTTTTTTCTTCCGGAGCGGGTTTCATGGTAGTGCCTTTCCTTTCCTTTTGTTGGGGGATTGACTAATATTTTGACCCCATATCGGCCATTCAGGCTCACCGTCAATTGGCCGGTCCTGACCGGAAATTGGCTTTGGAGCTTGTTTGTTGACAATAAGTCGCGACAGGGTGAACAGCGCGTTGACATAAGTTGGACACGATTTGTGAAGGCATACAGAAATGTTATAAATTTCCGAACAGACAGAAACCGTTATCTGGTTGCGCCGACCGGGCGAAGATGATTTAACAATGTCAAGAGACTGGCCGCCAACGGCCTGGGATCACACAAAAAATGAAAGCACTCATGGCCTTTTTCAGGACATCGGTAGGGAAGAAGCTGCTCATGGCGGTGACGGGTTTCCTCCTCTACGGGTTTGTAGTTGTCCACCTGATCGGGAATCTTCAAATTTTTACTGGTCAGGAATCCCTGAACCATTACGCACACTTTCTGAAGTCCAAACCTCTGGTTCTCTGGGCTTTCAGGCTTGGTCTTCTGGCGATAGTTGTATTGCACATCAAAACCGCCATTGGATTGAGCCTTGAGAACAAGCGTGCCCGCGGCAACGATCCTTATGACAATCCCTCCAACAACGGATCGAGTTTCGCATCCCGGAGCATGGCGCTGAGCGGACTTGTCATCCTGGCTTTCATCATCTTCCATCTCCTTCATTTCACCGGCGGAGTCATATTTCCGGATCACTATGCGATGAAGGATTCGGAGGGACTGCATGACGTCTTCGGCATGGTGGTCGAGGGCTTCAGTATCTGGTGGGTCTCAGCCTTCTACATCATCTCCATGGTGCTGCTGTGTCTCCACCTCAGCCATGGTCTGAGCGCACTTTTTCAGTCGGTGGGTCTTCGGAACTCCAAATACAAACCTTTGATCGACAAGTTTGCCCTTGTCTCGTGGGTTGTCATCTTTGTGGGGAACATCGCGATCCCCATTTCGATCCTCCTCGGTTTTGTAGATTTGCCAAAATAGGACAGAGATATGCTGGATTCAAAAATTCCATCGGGACCACTGGCGCAGAAATGGGACAAGCACCGTTTTGACCTCAAGCTTGTCAACCCTGCCAACAAGCGGAAATTCACGGTTATTGTTGTGGGTTCCGGTCTGGCAGGTGCCTCCGCGTCGGCCACACTTTCAGAGCTGGGTTACAAGGTCAAATGCTTCTGCTATCAGGACAGCCCAAGACGAGCCCACAGCATCGCGGCCCAGGGCGGAATCAACGCCGCAAAGAATTACCAGAATGACGGTGACAGCACCTACCGGCTGTTTTACGACACCATCAAGGGTGGCGACTTCCGTGCCCGCGAGGCCAACGTCTACCGCCTTGCCCAGGTCAGCACCAACATCATAGATCAGTGTGTGGCCCAGGGTGTACCCTTTGCCCGTGAATATGGCGGCCACCTTGCCAACCGGTCCTTCGGGGGCGCCCAGGTCAGCCGCACTTTCTATGCACGGGGCCAGACCGGTCAGCAGCTGCTGCTTGGAGCATATCAGGCACTGGCCAAGCAGATTGCCAAAGGTGCCGTGCAGATGTTCAGTCGCACCGAAATGCTGGATTTGGTCCTTGTCGATGGTCACGCCAAAGGTATCGTGGTCCGCGACCTGAACACCGGCAGGGTGACCAGTCACTCCGCCGATGCGGTTGTCCTCGCCACCGGCGGTTACGGCAACGCCTTTTATCTCTCCACCAACGCGGTGGGATGCAATGTCACTGCGGCCTTCCGGGCTTACAAACGCGGTGCGCTGTTTGCCAATCCGTGCTACACGCAGATTCACCCCACCTGTATCCCCGTCAATGGCGATTACCAGTCAAAACTGACACTCATGTCAGAGTCCCTCCGCAATGACGGACGCGTCTGGGTTCCCAAAAAGCCGGGCGACACCCGGGCTGCCTCGGACATTCCTGAAGACGAACGCGATTATTATCTCGAGCGGAAATACCCGAGTTTCGGCAACCTTGCTCCCCGCGATATCGCATCACGGGCTGCCAAGGAAGTCTGCGATGAAGGCCGTGGAGTCGGCCCCGGCGGGCTCGGAGTCTACCTTGATTTTTCAGATGCCATCCGCCGGGACAGCGAAGATGCCATTCGTGCGCGATATGGCAACCTCTTCCAGATGTATGAAAAGATTGCCGGTGAAAATGCCTACAAGACTCCGATGAGGATCTACCCGGCCGTCCACTACACCATGGGAGGGCTGTGGGTTGACTACAACCTGATGAGCAATATCCCGGGGCTCTTCGTATTGGGAGAGGCCAACTTTTCCGACCACGGTGCGAACCGGCTTGGGGCGAGCGCGCTCATGCAGGGTCTCGCCGATGGCTACTTTGTCATTCCCTACACCATCGGCCATTACTTCGCCACCACCCCGAAAAACTGTCCATCCGATTCCAGCCAGGAATTCCGCGATGTCGAGAAACAGGTCAACGAGCGGATCCAGAAGCTTCTTTCCATCGACGGGAAGAGGACTGTACGGTCCTTCCACCGGGAAGTTGGAAAAATGATCTGGGACAAATGCGGCATGGCGCGCAACAAGGAAGGTCTTGAGGAAGCCATCCGACTCATCCCGTCCATCCGCGAGGAATTCTGGCAGAATGTGAAGGTCACCGGCGAACCGGAAGGCATCAATAAAACGCTTGAGCACGCTGGACGCGTGGCTGACTTCCTCGAATTCGGTGAACTCATGTGTCTTGATGCCCTGGAGCGCGATGAAAGCTGCGGCGGGCACTTCCGGACCGAACACCAGACACCTGACGGGGAAGCTTTGCGCAATGATGAAGATTTCGCCTACGTCTCGGCCTGGGGCTTCACGGGTGACTCATCCCGTCCCTCACTAGAGAAGGAGCCTCTGGTCTACGAAGAAGTCAAAATGACACAAAGGAGCTACAAATAATGAACTTCACATTAAAAGTCTGGCGGCAGGGCGGCCCTGACACCGCCGGTCGCTTCGAAACCTACCAGGCAAAGGACATACAGGGTGAAATGTCTTTCCTCGAGATGCTGGATGTCGTCAATGAAGATTTGATCACCGGCGGCCATGAGCCGATTGATTTCGATTCTGACTGTCGTGAAGGCATCTGTGGAATGTGTTCCCTTGTGGTGAATGGCATTCCTCACGGAGGCCAGAAAGGCACCACCGTCTGTCAGCTCCACATGCGGTCCTTCGAAGACGGGCAGACCATCACCATCGAACCATGGCGCGCCAAAGCCTTCCCGGTGCTTAAAGACCTTGTCGTCGACCGGACTGCCTTTGACCGGGTTATCCAGAGTGGAGGTTACATCTCCGTCAACACAGGAGGAGCTCCGGACGCCAACGCCACTCCGATAGCCAAAATAGACGCTGATTATGCCTTCGACGCGGCAACATGCATTGGCTGCGGCGCCTGTGTGGCCGCCTGTAAAAACTCATCAGCAATGCTTTTTGTCGGGGCCAAGGTCACCCATCTCAACGTCCTGCCACAGGGGCATCCGGAGCGTTTCACGCGTGCTGTCAACATGGTGGAGGCCATGGACAGCGAAGGCTTCGGTGCCTGCACCGTCACGGGTGCCTGCGCGGCTGTCTGCCCCAAGGAAATTCCACTCGACGTCATCTCCAAGCTCAACAAGGACTATGCTCTTGGCGTCCTCAAGGGCGTCGGAGTCTGAATCTCCCGAGTTTATATTATTTCATCATTCAGCGGCCGGTCCCTGTAGACCGGCTTTTTTGTGCGCGGAACAATCCGGAACATTCCACATGTGGCTGATTCAAAATCAGTTTCAACAGTTAATCAAAAGAACTCTTCTTCCATTCATTTTCCAACTTCAATCTCTGTTCATCAGGTGAGCGGAAGGATCGGAGTTCATTCCGATTCCAACACCTGCCTTCTCCGGTTTTCAGTAGTAATCAATGAAGTGCCGCGAAGTGTGAACCCCTTTACTCATTGTCGCGCTCAAAGAGTGCTTGGTATTGAGACGACACCGATCGATGCCCCCTGTCCGGTAAAGGAGAGTTTTTCCAGTATCTATCTCCGGTTCACAGCCCTGAAGGTACACCTTCAGCCTTGGTTTATTCATTCACTTAATTAATCTGCCTCACACAATTCCACCAACTGATTTGTGTAAACGCATGATCGCCCGGTGACCGGGCTATAAAGGCTTTACTGTCAGTCGTGGCGTGGTTCTGCGGGCAAATAGGAGTTGACTCACATCGGGCAGGCGATACGCTGATTCCAACACTCACTGACCGGGTGATTTTCTGTGGATTCACGCATATGAAGAACAAAATTCTCGCATTCCTATCTATATTGGCACTGATGTCCCTCTTCGATTTTCATTCTGTCGCACAGGAAACAGAACAGGAACAGCCGCAGGATGGCAGGGAGCCAGGAATTGTCGTGCTGCCCTATATGCAATGGTCGACCAGGGACAGCATGACCATTTTATGGGAAACTGAGGAACCGGCAACATCCACGGTGGAATATGGGGAAGCCCTGCTCAATGCAACAGAACCCAACCTTTCCGAACAGAAATCCATCGATGGGTATCGGCGTATGCATGAGGTGGAGCTCACCGGCCTTAAAGCAGAATCAAATTATTTCTGGAGAGTGGTCACCCGGTGGGAGTCCGGTAAAAAATGGATCAGTCCGACTTATACATTCAGGACAGCAGTAAATGACGATACGGCCTATATGTTCGCACTGATTGGGGATACGCAGCGCAACGGTGAAACTCCATGGGCATGGAGCGTTATATCAAAACAGATATGGCGGAAACGCCCGAATTTCGTCGTCCTGGCCGGAGACCTGGTCGACTGGGGCCCAAGAAAGGAGGACTGGATTGAGCATTTCTTCCCGGGCGGGCAGGCCCTGATGGCCAGGGTCCCGATTTTCACCGTTCTTGGAAATCATGAGGGCGATGCCGACTTTTATTACCAGTACATGAAGAATCCAAAGCCGGAGTATTTTTATTCATTTCAATATGGGAATGCTGAATTTTTCATGATTGATTCCAACCGCGACGTGTCGGAGGGGTCGGAACAGTTCAACTGGCTTGATCAGGCTCTGGCAAAATCCACTGCAACATGGAAAATCGCCGTTCATCATCACCCTCCTTATTCCTCGGATTCGAATGACCATGGAGACAGCTACAAGGCTCTGTCGACTCTCGGTACACATGCACGCAACCTTGTGCCTCTTTACGATCAATACAATGTGGATTTCTGTCTGTTTGGTCATACTCATCTGTATGAGCGATCATGGCCCCTGAAAGATGGCCGCATAAACCAGGAGGAAGGCACTATTTATATCAACTCTGGTGGAGCCGGTGGATACATCGAGGAGTTTACTCCAACAAGGAACTGGTTCACCCTTGAACAGCTCGACGGTCACCATTTCTGCACATTTTCAATTTTTGACAGGACACTGGTTTTCAAGGCCATTGATTATGAAGGCCGGGTTTTTGACGCCTTCGAATTGAAAAAGGAAAAAGCAGATCAGGTTTCCGTTATTCAACCACCAGTTCCTGTGATACGGTCCAGTCTCTCAGTTTTTCAAGAATCGACAGAAATCCACATTGACCCCGGGCTTGAAAACATCGATATCTACTACACTCTTGACGGCACAGAGCCAACATCCCGTTCGATCCACTACACAGGTCCCATCAAGCTCCGGGAATCAGCCACCCTCAAAGCCCGTTCATTTTCAAATGACGGCAAAGCTGGAAGAGTCAATACGCGGGTGTTTGAAAAGATGCATCCCCTTCCATCGGTTCAGTTGGGCAGCAGACTTCCCGGACTGGCATACAGGTATTACGAAGGGGACTGGAAATCAGAGAAGGAAGGTTTCTTTCGGGACGGAAATATCAGGGACCAGGGGCTCCTGTCATCCCTGAGCTTTGAATCATTTCCTCCCGACGGGGCGCCGCTTTGGGGAATGATTGTGGACGGGTACCTTGAGGTGCCGACCACTGATACTTACACCTTTTACGCCCTGGATTCAAAAGGACTGGAGATACATGTCGATGATAAAAAGGTTTTCACCTCCAGGGGCTCAAAGCAGCTCAACTGCAGCCTGGTCCTTGAGGAAGGGTTCCATTCCATTCATATAAAATCCCTGCAGCAGACTCATCGCCGATCCTTTGGATTCGGTTTTTATCATCCACAACTCGGAAGAATGCGTTTTCTGCCTGAGCAGTTGTGGCATAGTCCGGGTGAAGCACGACAGACTGCAGGCACCGGTGAGACCGTCCGGCCATGACCACACTCCCAAACCAGTCTCACCGCCCTCATCCGGGGCGCGGAAGGGCAGGGCAATGCGGGATTCTCATCCAAAGCATTGTCCCGATCTGAAGCCGCATATTATCACTAAAACATAAATGGAGAGATTTAATGAACAGACGTGATTTCCTTCGCCATTCCGGACTTTCGGCCGGTGCACTGGGCGCATCTGCCGGAATGCCTTTCCTGAGCCACTCATGGGCTGGCAACGAAGTCTCTGGTCAACCATCGCAGGAGAGGATCGACTATTCCTTCTCAATGAACGAACAAAAGGTGCAGATATACCTTGCGGGTTTCTCTGACACCGTGCGCATCACCATGATTGCTGATACTCATTTGTTCCGTGATGACCAACGCGGGGATCCGTATCGCGAATACAGTGCACGCATGGCCAAAGCCTACAATCAGACCGCCCACTTCAAAACCGGCGAGCAGACTGACCCCGAATCGGGCTTCAGGCAGTCTGTCCACCTGGCTCAGGAAAATAATTCTGATCTATTCTCCATAGTCGGGGATTTATTCAGTTTTCCCTCGGAAGCCGCCATCGAGTGGGTCCAGAGTCAGCTCGCCGATGCTGATATGGACTACCTGTATGTCGCAGGGAATCACGACTGGCACTATGAAGGCATGCCAGGGACACTGCAGGAGTTAAGAGAAACGTGGATAAACAAAAGACTGCTTCCGCTCTATCAGTCTGCCAATCCCCTCATGTTCAGCCGGGTCTGTAAAGGTGTACGAATTGTTGCCATCGACAACTCTGACTATCAGATCACTCCTGAGCAGCTGGCTTTCTTCAAGTCAGAGGTTTCTACAAAAGCACCGTTGATACTCATGCTCCACATCCCGCTTTATGCCCCTGGACGGCCGGTGGGATTCGGGTGCGGGCACCCGGACTGGGGCCATGACTCCGACAGAAATTATCTCATTGAACGACGCCCCCGCTGGCCGGTTGCCGGACACACTCCTGCCACCATGGCTTTTCACGAAGCTGTTTTCAGTGCCCCGAATCTCCTCGCCGTATTCGCGGGTCACATTCACCGACAGTCACTTGATATTCTTCACGGGATTCCTCAAATTGTCGCACCAGCCAATGCCAATGCGGGCTTCCTTCAGATCGAAGTTGTTGCCGCCTGATACGGCTCTGACAGATTGAATGGGTATGGTGGTATTCAACCAGCCGGCAGCCGGTTCCGACCCGAGCTGCTTATTGAGAAAATGGAGACCGGCTCATCTGCATGGCCCGCGCCTTGATAGTGCCGCTGACTCTCCCTTTTTCTGTTGTTGAAACTGCATCGAATACGACCTCTGCCTCCACCATGGAGCCACCCGGGCCAAAGAAGAATCCGCGCGGCTGTCCCTTGACCAGTGTTCCCCCTCCGGGTACTGCATCGTCCGACACCTTGAATTTGGCGCCTTCGATCATGATATTCCATGTGAGAGAATCGTCCCTGTTTTCGGCTGGTATTTTAATGGACAGCTGAACCGGCGGCTCATCCGGTTCTTCGCGGCGGCCGAATCCGAACCCGCGTCTTGGGGCGGGGCCGGCAACCACTATGCTGCCTTCCATATCCACCGCTTCCTCTCCGTAGGTGACAGAACCTGTCACTTCTCCGGTGGCGGATTTCGCGGATTGCAGTCCGCCATCCCGCCATTCTCCGGAAAATTTGATGTCCATCCGTGCAATCGTCGAAAAGAAAAGTGGCTCCTGTTCCCGGACCTCCACATCATCCGGAAGGCCATCGGCGATCTCGGTGAGCAGTGACTCACGGCGGTTGCGGATAAAATCTCTCAACTCATCCATCGCGCGATCATATCCGGCCTGCTCTGAGTGCACATGGGGTCCAAGCAGTGATTCAAACTGGTCGACTTCATTCAGCATCGCCTCCTCATCCCAGTGCTTCTCAAGAACCTCCCGCAGCGCGGAAGCATATCGTTGACGTATTTCCGGAAACGAATACAGTCTCCCGGCAAGCCGTCCACTGGTCTTGATTGACTGATACCTGACATTCTGCCGGAACATCTCCCTGGTGGTGAAAACTGAATCGGCGCCCCATGGCATGAAGTGCATTTTCCCATCGGATTCCGGGATATGAAAAAAGTAATTATTTGAGTTCCCGGAGTAGCCGTCCCAGAACCCAATAAGACCCTCGACCGCCCAGTAGCGGATGAAGGAGTCCAGATCCACAATCTTCTCAATCACTTCAAGGGATTCGCCGCCCTTCATTTCAAGGGCTTCAATCAGGGCCCCGATACGGGACATGCCCCATTTCTCATCCCCGAACTTGTGCTCAATGGATCTTTGCCACCCGGGATAGAAATCGGTGGCCGTCCCTTCAAACAACGCTCCGTCCGCATTGCCGAAATGCCGCCGGATCATGGGTTTCTCCATGGACTCAACATTGCAATAGATTCCAAGGTTCTGGCCATTCACCCATACATGCGCGAAGCTGGCCCTCGGAGCCGGGACTCCCGCCGCGTTGAAAAGCCGATAGGCAAGATACTGATTGATGATCGGCGCATCCTGTTTGCAGTTATTGAGAGTCAGCTTGTCCATCCCCTCGATCTCATAATCCGCATCCCCGTAATCCAGTTTGACTTTGAGTGAGGGCCTTATCGGATCAAGTGAGCCCAGAAAGCCCTTCTTACGGATTCCGACCCCCTTGAATTCCCTCCCGTCGATAGTCACATCTGCCGCAAAGTAGGAAAACGGATCAGAGAAAACGCCATCCTTTCGTTCCTCACTCAAAGCCTGTGCGAAATTCCGCGTCTGGCTGCACAGCTCAGCCCAGTCATCGGCAGGCAGCGAAATCCTCACTTCCATCAGGTGCCCGGAGTCAAAAAATTTCTCGCCTCGAACACCACCCGACCAGCCCCAGAGGATCAGGGCGCATACATGAATTATCAGGGCAGACCGCAAAGTGCCGCCATCGCGATGAAGTTGTTGTTTGAAATGCATGGTTGTCACCTGATTGTTACAAAAAAATGTGGTTAATCTTCAGAACGTCCCATGAGGACGCCCGGAAGTAAAGCAATTTGATCCCGTGGCATTGATTGCCATGGCCGTCCATGGTGTTCTCATTTATGAGGCAGCGGGAGACTCAGTGCCCTCTTTCTCTCTTCGCTTCCGTGTGCACTTGAAATGGGGCAACACGCAACAGCCCTGCATTCCTTCAATGCATTGACCCGGGCAGAGTTCCGGACTACATTCAGCCACCTGTTCAGAAAAACCGTCCGTCGCCGGATTGGTACATTTGTATCCGTCAGCTACTGTCGCCAGCCGATCGCACACATGGCACTAGCCGGCAGCAATGTACAGGGAGGAAGAAACAGTTTATGAAAAAGAGATGGCCAAAGGTGCTTTCAGGGCTCGCTGTCATGCTGGCCCTGGCGGGCGTGATGGTCTTCGTTTTTGTAACGAAGTTCACCGGATCTGAACCCACGAGTCAGGGAAAGCCGCTCAGGTACTGGCTCAACCAGCGGGTGGAGACAAAGCCATTTTCTGCTTCCCCCTTTCGATTTCTTGAGCGCCACGAGCTCTCCCCGGATGCGGTGGAGGCGATTCAGGCCATTGGAGAAGAGGCTCTGCCGGCACTTCTGAACAGGTTGAAGGTTCCTGTTACCGATATTCGGAAGCGCGTGCTGCTCCTGTTTGGCACCCACAGGACCGGGGAAATGATGGGCTACACGCCCATGAAAAGCATCCTTGGATTCAAGGCATTGGGACCGGATGCCATACCGGCTATACCGCGGCTCCTCGAATTGCTGCATGATCCACAGAATCTTGTCCATGCGGCCCAGTCATTGTGTGCCATCGGTCCAGAAGGGGCCAATGCGTTGATCGGTGAGTTCGATTCACTTTCAAGTATTTCCCGCCGGCAGGTCATCGTCTCTCTGCACAACGCCATGACTGGGGATCTTGAGTCCGTGATGACGGATTTCTTTATCCGGCTGCTCCGCGAGGAGTCTGATGAAATTCAGCTCCATTCAGTTCTGACCTGCATCAGTTTTTTTGACACAGCAGTCAATCATAATGAATTGGTGGACACTCTTGAGGGGCTGATAAATCACAAATCAAATGGTATGAGGTCAATGGCGGGCCAGGCGCTGGGCAACCTCGCGCTCCAGGGAAATGAAGCGGCATTAGTGGTCCTCAGGAAACACGCTTCAGCACAGCCCTTCGCCAAACGCCTGGTCCAGCTCTATGAGGACGTGCAGTCCGGCCGCATCGGAGTCACCACACCACTGATGCGGTTCAACGCGCTCGTCGTTGCTTCGAATGGAGGTCAGAACAGCGGGGACGTCAGTAGCCAGAGCGTTCGCTGAAATGATCCCTTGGCATTCCATCCTGCACCACTCATGATGGAAATATGAACCCTCCGGCAATCCTGAAGAAGGCGGCGCTCTCAGCCCTGACTGGCATGGCTTTTATTGTGGGGACCAGTGACCTGGCAGCGGCTCCTGATCCTCACCCATCGAAACCGGCACGCCCGAATTTCGTTTTCTTCATCACCGATGACATTTCCCCGGATGACTTGGGTCCGTATGGAAACACACGGGTGAGCACTCCGAACCTGGATGACCTGGCATCGGAGGCGCTGGTATTCGAAAATGCCTACCTGACCATATCATCCTGCTCTCCGAGCCGCTGCTCGATTATCACCGGTCGGTATCCGCACAATACCGGCGCGCCCGAGTTGCATACCACCCTTCCGGAGGATCAGTTGACATTTGTTTCTCTTCTGAAAGACAGCGGATATCACACTGTGCTCTCGGGCAAGAATCACATGGGGCCGGCCGAACGGCTTGGCTTCGTGGAATCATCCGGAAGTGGGCCATCCGGCAGCGAAAAGTGGGTGAAGCATCTCAAAGAAAGACCGGCGGACCGGCCCTTTTTCATGTGGTTCGCTTCCCACGACGCGCATTATTCCTTCCAGATCAATGACCTCGCTCCGGTCTATGACCCTTCCGAGGTCGAGGTTCCGCCGATGCTGGCCGATGGCCCGCTGACCCGGGAGGCACTGGCAGGGTATTTCCACGAGGTCAGCCGTACGGATTATTACGCGGGCAGGATACTTGAAGAACTCGAAGGGCAGGGGATCCGCAGCCAGACATACTTTATATACTGTTCCGACAACGGTCGGCCTTTTCCCCGGTGCAAGACCTATCTGTATGACAGCGGAATCCGCACGCCGCTGATCATCGCCGGTCCGTTCGTCAGGGCCGGTCGGACTTCCTCCATTGTTTCCAGTATTGATTTCCCGGCGACGATTCTGGATCTCGCCGGTATTGATAAACCCGAATCCATACAGGGTGTGAGCTTCCGGGAGGTTCTGGGGAATCATCAGGCAGTAACCCGGACGGTGGCCTTCGCGGAACGCAACTGGCATGTGTTCCAGAATCACGCGAGAGCTGTCCGCACTGGAGACTGGCTCTACATCTGGAATGCATGGCCCGAACGCCATAATCTCTGTGGCGAATCTTCAAATTACAAATACGGATGGGTGCGCGAACTTTGGGAGGCTGCCGGAGAGGGGCGGCTGACCCCGGCACAGGCGCTGCTCACCGTGGCTCCTCAGCCGGAGGAAATGCTTTTCCATGTGCGGCAGGATCCATATCAGTTTTTCAACCTGGCGGGTGATCCCGCCTTTGCCGCCGAACTGACCCGCCTCAGGAACCTTCTCAGTCAGTGGGTGGATGAAACCGGCGACAGTGTTCCGGTCAGTCCGACACCGGACCGGCAGCCCATCCATGAAAACCGGCACTTTCCGGATTTCAAGCGCGGTGAATTCGCCGGTGCATCGCGCAATGCCACCACTGTGAATCACCCCGGCCCGGTTATGGTGACGCCGTGAGATTCATTCATACATTTCTCAATCTGAAATATGAAAAAACGCGGACGAGTATTCTTCTGGAACAGGAGCCTGAAGAAAAATCATCGGAGAAGTGTTATTGAAAGTGCTCAGGTTCTCCTGTTCCGCGTCGGCGGGTTGTGAGCCGATGGAAGGTGTGCGAAGGAGCCGAAGGGGTGAATCAATTGGTGCATTGGCCCCGTAGAGCCAGAGAGTTGTCCCGGCATCAGGTTCATCCATTATCATAGGGACACTGATCCGCAGCCCCTGCTGGTGGTAGGGATGGTCCGGAAATGCGTCTCCCATCACGAAGTGGGCCAGATGGGAATGAACTTTTGAGGATGGTGCAAGGCTGTCCCAGAAGAAATAGTCGGTACCCGGAACACCAAATGCCTGATCGTAAGGGCGTTCATGATCCATCAGGTAGACATCGCTCACAGTCGAAAACCCAAAGGCAGAGGGATCGTTGAGGATGGGCTGGAGATACTCATTCGGATCGAGAACTGTCATGCGCATGCCCGGAAGAAGGACGGGCACATATTCCTGAAGATACTGTTCGAGGAGTTCATTACTGGTGCTGGTGGTTTCATTCAGCTTGCTCCGGTTTTCCTCGCTTAAGAGGTCGACAATTCCAGGGGCAAAGCTGATATCCGCTCCCTTGAGTATAAGAATATCCGCGATGCCGCTGGCGTGGGCCCATTCCAGTGCCCGCAGGGCTTTCAGCTGCACAACGGCGTGAATCGACTCAAACAGGTCCGGATCATCAAGACCAAAGGCCAGAAGGATGATTGGCGCATAAAATGATCCGTTGTCCCAGAATACCGCCAGTCCATTCAGGCCTGAAACCGTTTCCATGGCTTCATCCACCGGGAGGGAATACTCCAGAAACAAAGAGGAGTTCAAAGACTCCCGGTATGGAATTCCAAGGGCCCACGAAAGAAACTGGACCCATACCGGACCGTTGGTATAGCCACCATTGAAGTAGTCAGGAGACCTGGTCGTGGAATTCCTCTCCTGTCGCGAAGCCGACAAGGAGTCTCCGAGGACAGCCATGAATTCAAATCCCACGCCATCAGATGCCAGGGGCTCCGGCCCTGTTGCTGACCGGCCTGGAGCATTTGCCATAACCCACCCGAAACCGTAAGTAACCCTGTAGGTGGCCCTCAGAACGGGATCAGTTTTCACTTCATAGACAATCACTTCGACAAGTCGGAAATTCCCTTCCTCAAACCCGCCCGTCAGTGCTTTGGTCCCCAGCGGCTGCCCGGCCTTGGGATAGGCCCGGACCTCTATCTCAAGCATCCGCCCGTCGCCGTCGGTGATGGGGCAGAATGCCCTTGAGGCGGGTTCCCCGAGGGATGCACCGGGACGAATTTCCCATTCATTTTGTTCTCCGGGCGACCCCGCCAGTGAGAATCCACTATCCGCAAGGCTCAACTCCACTGCCCGGATACACCCGGGATAAAAACCGCGATCAGCTTCTTCAGAAGTATCCGCCACCATCTCATCCACATCCATGGACAGTGTGAATGGACTGCCAATCGGAAATGAACCGCTGAGATCGGTCAAATTCAGCAGGGCGCCACTGTATTCAATTTCAACCGCCAGAGTTCTTCCTGCAAGGAGACAGCTCAGAGAAAACAACAGAAAGAGAACCCAATAATGAAACTGTTTGCCGATTCCCTGCCATGCCCATTTTACGGCCGTGTCATGTGGATTCGATCCATTCCCGACATTCATACTGCTTATACTACTCTCGATCAGCAGTTTTTCTCAAGCTCCAAAGGACCAGGCCGGGCCGGAAACTATAATTGTGTAAGGCATCGGCCTTTTCGCTGACATCTCCGGAGAACAGGGTCTTCCGGTAACTCCCGCTTTTCCGGTAAAACTTACGGATGTGTTGGATGTCATTGTCGCACCCGATTGGAATTCTGATGAATTTGTGCCCATTGATGGAATGACGACGGTTGAAAACAAGGCTGCACTGAGCTGTGTATCTTCCATTCGTTGAGGAGTTTCACTATCGTGATCAGGATTTGTCCTCTTGGAAATCGAACCCGGAATCTTCAGAATCGTGATTGATTTTATCGGGTATCGGAATGTTTTCGGGTTCATTCATTCCTGAAGATGGATGAAGGATATGAGCACGGCAAAGTATATACAGAATTGAATTTTTTAGAAATGTAAGGAAGTGTTTGTCTTCACGTATTGCGGGAGGGGAGGTGTGGATCCTGCCATAAGAGGCGAATAAAAAAGCCGGTGTCGAATGGCGACACCGGCGTGATGCGTGGAAAATGGGTGTGGAGAGTCACTCTCCCTGGAAATACAATTATTTTCCGAGGCTGAGGAGGAACTCGATATTGTTTTTTGTTTTCTTGAGTTTGTTGAGCAGGAGTTCCATCGATTCGACGGCGGGGACTCCGGTGAGTGCTCTGCGGAGGACGACGACCTTGTCGTATTCCTGCGGATGGTAGAGCAGTTCCTCCTTACGGGTTCCGGAGTGTTCGATATTGATGGAGGGGAAGATTCGGCGGTCGACCAGAGAGCGGTCGAGGTGGACTTCCATGTTACCGGTGCCCTTGAACTCCTCGAAAATAACCTCATCCATCCTTGATCCGGTATCAATCAGGGCTGTGGCGATGATGGTGAGGGACCCGCCTTCCTCGATGTTTCGGGCGGCACCGAAGAACCGTTTGGGCTTGTGAAGTGCATTGGCATCCACACCGCCGGAGAGGATTTTTCCGGAGTGCGGCTGGACGGTGTTGTAGGCGCGGGCCAGTCGGGTGATGGAATCCAGGAGGATCACCACATCCTTCTTGTGTTCGACCATTCGCTTGGCCTTTTCGATGACCATTTCGGCGACCTGGATGTGGCGTTCCGGCGGTTCGTCAAAGGTGGAGCTGACCACTTCGGCGGGCTTACAGGTGCGCTCCATGTCGGTTACTTCCTCCGGACGCTCGTCAATCAGAAGGATAAAGAGGTAGCACTCGGGGCTGTTCCTGAGGATGGAGTTGGCGAGATTCTGCATCAGCACCGTTTTCCCGGTTCGGGGCGGGGCGACGATGAGTCCGCGGGTTCCCTTTCCGATAGGTGAGACAAGGTCAAGCACCCGGGCGGAAAGATCCTCGGGGCTGGTTTCCAGGATGAAACGCTCATTGGGAAACAGCGGCGTGAGGTTATCAAAATGCGTTTTGTCCTTGGCCTTTTCCGGGTCCTCCTTGTCGACCGCCTCGACCTTGAGCAGGGCAAAGAAGCGTTCCTTTTCCTTCGGTGGACGGATCTGCCCGGCAATCAGGTCGCCGGTCTGCAGGTCAAAACGACGGATCTGTGACGGGGAAACGTAGACGTCTTCCGGGCAGGGGAGGTAGTTGAAGCTCTGTGATCTGAGGAACCCGAATCCTTCCGGGAGAATTTCGAGAACACCCTCTGCAAACAGTGTCCCCTTGCGTTCGGCATTTTTCTGAAGGATCGCAAAGATCACTTCATGCTTTTTCATGGTGCCGAAGTTCTGGATCCCGAGGTCCTTGGCGATGTCATTCAGTTCATTGATGGCCATGCTCTGGAGCGCCGAGATATTGACTGTTCTCGGGTCGCCCAGATCGGTGGGCTCCATCTGCTGACTGATCTCCACCTCCTCCGGGTCATCGGATGGCAGTTCCTCGGGATTCACCCTGGTTTCGGCGGTGACGCCGGGAGGAATGTCAGTCGGGCCGTCCACGATGCCTCCGGCCTCATCCGCCGACTCATCGTCTGCATTGATGGAATCATCTGAGCCGGCCCGTGTTTTCCGGGCGGACTTTTTCCGGGTCGCCTTTTTGGTCGTCCGGGTACGGGTGCTCTTTGCTTCGGAATCCGCTTCCTCTACTCCTTCCAGTGGAAGCTCCGCTATCTCTTCCTCATTCTTGATTTTAGCTGCAGACTTTTTGGTAACAGTTTTTCTCTTAACTGTCTTGGTCGTGGTTTTAGGCATGTTTGGGTATGAATAAATGCACAGGGAGCAGAGGAATCACTCAGTACAGTGGGAAACCTTGCAAACAAGTGAGTGGTTGGAACGGCTGTTCCAACTGGTTTATCGGCAATCCTCGATCAGATGTCAATAGGGTAATGGGAATTTGCTGGTCAGCTCGTGCACCCGCTGGAGGACTCTTGTCTGGGTTTCAGTGTTTTTGATATCGGCGAGGACTTCGGAGATCATGTCGGCGATCGCCAGCATTTCGTGTTCCTTCATGCCGCGGGTGGTGACGGCGGGTGAGCCTATGCGGATGCCGCTGGCCTTGAAGGGTGAAAGGGTCTCAAAGGGGATGGTGTTCTTGTTGAGGGTAATGCCGGCCTGGTCGAGAGCGATCTGACAGTCTTTGCCGGTGAGGCCCTTCTCGTGAACATCGACGAGCAGCAGGTGGTTGTCAGTGCCGCCGCTGACCAGTCTGAATCCGTTGCGGGACAGCCCGTCAGCAAGTGCTGCGGCATTCCTGCGGACCTGCGACTGGTATTCCTTGAATTCCGGGCCGGTTGCTTCGAGGAAACAGATTGCCTTGGCGGCAATCACGTGTTCGAGAGGGCCGCCCTGAATCCCCGGGAAGACCTTGGAGTCAATCGCCTTGGCGTGTTCCGCCTTGCAGAGGATGAGTCCGCCACGCGGACCGCGGAGGGTCTTGTGGGTGGTGGTGGTGACGAAGTCGGCATGTTCAATCGGCGACGGGTGTTCCCCCGCCGCCACCAGTCCGGCGATGTGGGCGATATCGGCGAGGAGCAGGGCACCGATTTCGCGGGCAATTTCACCCATGCGGGCAAAGTCGATCTGTCTCGGGTAGGCGCTGGCACCGACAGTGATCATCTTCGGTTTGTGCTCCCGGGCCATGGCGGCAAGCTGATCGTAGTCGATGCGTTCATCCTCTTTGCGCACGCCATAGTGGATGACGTCGTAGAAAATCCCGGAGAAGTTGGCGGCGTTGCCGTGGGTGAGGTGTCCGCCATGGGAAAGGTCCATGGTGAGGATACGGTCACCGGGTTTCAGGAAGGCGAAGTAAACCGCCATATTGGCGGAGCTTCCCGAGTGGGGCTGCACGTTGGCGTGTTCGGCACCGAAGAGGGCTTTGGCCCGTTCGATTGCCAGGGTCTCAATCTCGTCGATGAATTCACAGCCACCGTACCAGCGCTTGCCGGGATAGCCCTCGGCGTATTTGTTGGTGAGGACTGATCCCTGAGCCGCCATGACCGCGGGGCTGGTGAAGTTCTCACTGGCAATCAGTTCGATATGATGCTGCTGGCGCAGGCGTTCCTTTTCAATGAGAACCGCCATGTCCGGGTCGGCAGCGGCGATGACCGCATCACCGAACTTTCTGATGCGGCGGGAATGGCGGTCGCCCTCGAATTCGGAGCTGAGGAAGGCGTTGACCATCTGGAGGGCATCGGCCTCCGGTGTGAACTTCTGGCCGATGCACAGTACATTGGCGTCATTGTGCTGGCGCGACAGAGCCGCCGCTTCAGCATTGACGGGCAGGGCGGCGCGGATCCCCGGCGCCTTGTTGGCGGCCATGCACATGCCAATCCCGGAGCTGCAGACCAGGATCCCCCGGCTGACCTCGCGGTCGCGGATCAGGCGGGTGACAGTCGCTGCATAATCCGGATAGTCGGTGGACTCACTGGAGCCGGTTCCGGCATCGATGATGTCCATCCCCGCCTTCGCGAGGTGCTTTTTGATGGTTTCCTTGAGGTTAAATCCGGCGTGATCCGAACCTATGGCAATTTTGTTGGAAGGCGCTTCCTGCATCGAGAAGGATGATTGTAGTTCTTGAATGATTGAATGGATTCCCTGGTTTATCTGGTCCCGGCACAGGCGGTAGATTTCCAGGGATCCGCCTATGGGGTCTGCGATTTCTTTTTCGGAAGCCGGGATGGTCTGGTCAAATTCCCGCACGAGGAAAGTGCGGTTGGCGGCTTCCGGGAAAAAATGAGTGACGGCCATGACATGATTCATGGTCATCCCGAAGATGAGATCGGCCTCACGGACCATCTGGGGCGTGAGGCGGGCGCTGCGCTGACTGGTGATGTCGACGTCCAGCTCACGGGTGGCTTCCACCGCGTTGAGGGAAGGGGGCTGGCCATCCAGAGCATCGATGCCGGCGGAAAGGACCCTGTATTCACCTGAGGAGAGGTCGGCGATGGCCCTCTTGAACAATCCCTCTGCCATCGGACTGCGGCAGACATTTCCGGTACACACAAATAAAATTGTTTTCATATTGAGCAGCGTCGACCCGACTCACACGGACTTCCTATTGGATGATACAAACCCGGATCGGGTCAAACATCAAATATTGGACACCTCATTTGCCGTGTTTCTTCCGGGGGGCGGGTTACTGGAGTGCCTGGGAGGCTGATACGGAATCAGCGTCCTTTCAGTTGCCGGAGGAACCGGACTCCCTTGAGGAAGTCGATTCCGCGGGCGAGGATGGGGTCGGTGATGGCGGATGGAGTTTTGCGGGCGGTGCCAGGGTCATCTTCCTGGTCCATTGCTTCCCCGCCGGGTTCCTGAAGCTTCTCGAATTCTCCGGCCTCGCGGGCTATCTGCTGATTTTTAAGGCGGATGAGGTCCGCTTCCGTCATTGACCTCCCGGGGGCCTCCTGTTCCGGGTCGCGGTAGTACGGGTCGTCCAGATACTTGCGCTGGATGTCCAGTGGCGCGTCGATCGCGATGTCCGGCTCGACGCCGCGCTGGGAAAGGGGTGTGCCGTCCGCCATGTTCACCGGGCTTCGGGCAACTTCAATCGTGCCGCCGCCTTCCAGATTGAACTGTTCAAAATAGAAGGTCTGGCCGCTGGACTTCTGACCGATGACAATCGCCTTGCGAATCTGCTTGAACGAGGCGGCCGCCAGCTCGGCAGCCCGCGATGTCTCCGTATTGACGAGGATGGCCATCGGCATATCCACCGTCTCCCCGGAGGGGCGGCTGCTGTAATTCTCCCCCTTCATACTGAAGAGCGGGCTGGGATCCTTGTGAAAAAGGCCGATGACTGAGGGAACGGATTCATAGGCTCTGCCCTCCGCGAAGCGGAGATCGAGGATGATACCGGATGTCTCCGGGGTTTCCTCCATGGCCTCGGTCAGGGCCTGACGGATTTCCTGATCGGTGCCGGCTTCGATGGAATCAAGCTGCAGGTAGACAAAAGAGTCTTCGAGGAGGCTGCTTTTCCGGAGTGACGGAACGGAGTCACCTGCTCCGGTTCCGGTGTCACCGCCCGGCGCCTGAAGCACCACGACCTGACCGTCCAGCTCTGCGAGGAGGCCGTTGACGGCTGCTCTGTCCACTGCTTCCTTGTCAAACTGGTAGAGGTTCTTCTCAAGCAGCTGGATCAGATTGTCGAATCGCTGCAGTTCGGCGGCGCTGCCGCGGGAAGAAGCTGTCAGTGTCAGTAAGAGCAACGCGATCGCCGGTGCGTTGAAAATGCTTCGCAAATGTCCCTCCATGTCAGTCATTGGTCAGTTTTGTGTCAAAATCTTCGCAATCGAAGAATTCCGGGCAGTCCCCGTCCGGCGGATTCAAATCATCCGACGGAATGGAATCGTGGAGCGGAAGTTTACCCCTGAAAAGCCTTGGCCGCAATATCGCGGCGATAGAAGGCTCCTTCGAAACGGATGCGTTCCACGGCCTCGTAGGCCCGGTTGCGGGCGGCTTCGAGGCCCATTGCGGTTGCCGTGACCCCGAGGACGCGTCCTCCGGAGGTCACCAGAGCCCCGTCCTCGCGCAGCCGTGTTCCCGCATGAAAGACTTTGACGCCGTCCAGGGCCTCCGCCTCATCGATTCCCACGATGACCTTACCCTTTTCGTAGGCCTGTGGATAACCGCCGGAAGCCATCACCACGCATACGGTGGCATGGGGAGCCCATACGGCCCGGATGCTATCGAGAGTACCGTCGACGCAGGCATCCATCAGATCAAGGAGATCATTTTCCAGGCGCGGAAGGTAGCACTGTGTTTCCGGATCCCCGAAGCGCGAGTTGAACTCGATGACTTTTGGGCCGTTGTCGGTGAGCATAATGCCCGGGTAGATAAGTCCGCGGTAGTCGATCCCTTCCCTGCGGCAGCCTTCCATCCACGGGTCGAGGATGGCGGCTGCTATCCGGTCAAATTCGTGCGGGTCGACAAAAGGGGCGGGAGAATAAGTGCCCATCCCGCCGGTGTTGGGGCCCTTGTCGCCGTCATAGGCCGCCTTGTGGTCCTGAGAGGAGGGGAAGGCCTTCCATGTCCTCCCGTCACAAAACGCGTGGAGAGAAATTTCCATTCCATACAGCCTCTCCTGGATCACCACGCGGCTGCCCGCAGCTCCGAAATCGCGGTCGACCATGATTGACTGGATGGCCGCCCGGGCCTCGGCGGCCGATCCACACACAATCACGCCTTTGCCGAGGGCGAGCCCGTCCGCCTTTACGGCCACTTTACCTTCCAGCTCATCGGCGAATTTCAGCGCTGCTTCGGGGGATTCACAGACCTGCGATCTGGCGGTGGGAATTCCATGGCGGTCCATGAATTCCTGCGAGAACCCCTTGCTCCATTCAAATCGGGCGGCATTGCGGGTCGGGCCCCATGCGCGGAACCCTTCTCCGGTGAGCCGGTCGACCATACCCATGGCCAGCGGGTCGTCGGGAGCCACCACCGTCAGGTCGGGCCGGATTTTCCGGGCCAGCCCGAGCATTCCGTCAATGTCGGTGGCGGCCACAGCCTCGCAGACCACCTGCCTGCCGCTGGATTTCACTGTCTCCGCCCCCATGCCCCCGTTGCCGGGCGCACAGACGATTTCCGATACCCGCGGGGACTGCGCCAGTTTCCAGGTAAGGGCGTGCTCCCGCCCTCCGCTGCCTATGACCAGAATTCTCATGCCGGACTTATTCATCCCTCACATCCACCGGTAATAACAATCGCAAAATCATCTGCCGCACTCACAGTGACGGCATGGTGGATATCCGGATGCGGCGAGAAAAGTGTTGATAGACCGAGACTTCCGGGGGTATGTGGGTATGGGCCAATTTCCCGGATTTCCTTGGAACCGGCCCTGACGAGTCGAGTTGTTTATGGCTGAGGCAAAGGCAAAAAAGGCAGTTTACGACGAGAGCAAGGTACAGACCCTGTCGCCGCTGGAGCACATCCGGCTGCGGACCGGTATGTATATTGGCCGGATCGGTGACGGGACACATTACGATGACGGCTGCTACATTTTATTGAAAGAGGTCGTCGACAACTCCATCGATGAATACATCATGGGCCACGGCAGGCAGATCGAGATCACCGTTGAGGACGAGGTGGTCATGGTCCGGGACTTCGGTCGTGGAATTCCCCTGGGCAAGGTGATTGACTGCGTCTCCCAGATCAACACCGGGGCAAAATACAACGACGAGGTGTTTCAGTTCAGCGTCGGACTGAATGGTGTCGGAACCAAGGCCGTCAATGCCCTTTCCAGTGAGTTTATTGTCCGCAGCTACCGCGACGGCAAATACAAGGAAGCCACCTTCGAGCGGGGCGAGCTGCTGGAGGAGGTCGACGGCGACGACGCGCACGAGCCGGACGGAACCTTCGTCTGCTTCTCCCCCGACCCGAAAATCTTTAAAAAATACGCCTTCCGGGAGGAGCATCTCGAGAAACGGATGCGGCACTACGCCTATCTCAACTCCGGGCTGACAATTCTCTTCAACGGAAAAAAATTCCATTCAAAAAAGGGCCTGCTGGATCTCATCGCGGAGGAACTCGATGGAGATCAGCTCTACGAGCCCATCTATTTTTCCGACCGCACGCTTGAGTTTGCCCTCACGCACAGCCGCAGCCGGTATGGCGAGAATTTTCAATCCTTCGTCAATGGCCAGTTCACTTCGGATGGCGGGACTCATCTGAGTGCATTCCGCGAGGGCATCCTCAAAGGAGTCAATGAGTATGCCAAGGGCAAGTTCGAGGGGGACGACGTCAGGGAATCCATGGTTGGAGCGATTGCCATCCGTCTTCAGGACCCGATGTTCGAATCCCAGACCAAGAACAAACTGGGCAACACCGAAATTCGGACGGAACTGGTCAACCGTGTCCGCGAGATCATCCTGCAGCATCTGCACACGAACCGCGACGTTGCCGAAAAACTGATCCAGAAGGTCGAGGACACCCAGCAGCTGCGGAAGGAACTGCAGCAGGTGAAGAAGATGGCCCGCGAACGTTCCAAGGCTGTTGCCATCCGAGTCCCTCAGCTCCGGGACAGCAAAAACCATCTCGACTTCAAAAAGAATCGCGGTTGGGACACCATGATTTTCCTGACTGAGGGTGCCTCTGCGGCGGGCCCCATCGCCTCCAACCGCGATCCCAACTGCCAGGCGATCTTCACGCTCAAGGGCAAGCCTCTCAATGTCTGGGATCTGAAACGCGACGCCCTCTACAAAAATGACGAGATGTTCAACCTGATGAAGGCACTCGGCATCGAGGATGGCATCGACGGGCTGCGCTATTCCCGCATCATTCTCGCCACCGACGCCGATGTCGACGGCATGCACATCCGCAATCTCCTCATCACTTTCTTCTTCAAGTTTTTTGAGGAAATTATCCAGCGCGGACATCTCTTCATCCTCGAGACACCGCTCTTCCGGGTGAGGAACAAAAAGGAGAACATCTACTGCTACTCCGAAAAGGAAAAGGACGAGGCCATTAAAAAGCTGGGCCGCGGCCATGAAATCACCCGATTCAAGGGCCTGGGGGAAATTTCCCCCAGTGAGTTTGGAGCCTTTATCGGCCGTGACATGCGGCTGAGTCAGATTGAGTTTGCCCGCCGCACCGATACCCGTGAAATTCTCGATTTTTACATGGGCAAGAACACCCCGGTCCGCAAATCGTTTATCATGGATAATCTGGTGGTCCCGGTCGAAGACTGAGCGAGGTATTCCGTGACTGACAGCCACCATCCGCCCGACCTTCTTTCAGTGCGTTCCGTGAACACATAAGCTGGTTCAGGCGTGTGACATTTTCCCCGACAGACAGCAAAAGCATGGCAGCAACCAAGAAAACCACTTCCAACCGCAGAGGCTCCGGCAGGGACCTGAAGCCGTTTTTTGACGACAAGCCGCCGCGGACCTTCACCGCGGATGGAGACCGGGAGTCCCTCCGGCTGCGGGTCAACCAGAACTTCCTGGATTATGCGTCCTATGTCATCCGCGACCGCGCCATTCCGCATCTCGATGACGGTCTCAAACCGGTTCAGCGCCGCATCATGTGGGTGCTCAAGAAGATGGACGATGGCAAGTTCAACAAGGTCAGCAACGTCACCGGAAACTGCATGCAGTTTCACCCTCATGGCGATGCATCGATCTCTGAAGCACTGATCGTCCTCGTCAACAAGAAATACCTGATCGAAGGGCAGGGGAACTTCGGGAATATCTATACCGGTGACCGCGCCGCGGCTGCCCGATACATCGAATGCCGGCTCACCGAGCTGGCACGTGAAGAACTGTTCCAGGATGAACTGACTGAATTTGTCCCGCGTTATGATGGGCGCGAGAAAGAACCCGTGACCCTGCCGGCCAAGATCCCGCTGCTGCTCATGCTGGGAGCCGAGGGCATCGCGGTCGGCCTCTCCGCCAGGATTCTGCCGCACAACTTCATTGAACTCCTCGAGGCACAGGTCGCCATCCTGCGGAAAAAGCCGTTTGGAGTTCTGCCGGATTTTCCCAAAGGCGCCCTCATGGACGCCTCGAACTACGATGACGGTCGGGGTTCTGTCAAGATCCGCGCCCGCATTGACATCGAGGACGCTTCAACGCTGGTCATCCGCGAAATTCCCCAGACAAGCACCGCCGAGTCGATCATTGCCTCCATCGAGGACGCCTCCAAAAAGGGCAAAATCAAGATCAAGGCCATCAATGACTTCACTTCGAGCACCATTGAAATCGAACTGAAGCTCGCTCCCGGCATCGATGCGGAAAAGACGATGCAGGCCCTCTACGCTTTCACCGAATGTGAGACCACGATTTCCAGCCGGGTCATCCTCATCGACGGGAACCGCCCTGTGGAAATGACGGTCAGCGAGGTCCTTCAGCGCAACACCCAGCGGCTTGTCGAACTGCACGAAAAGGAACTCCGCATCCGCGAAGGGAAACTGCTCGAGGATATATACTTCCGCACCATCGTCCGCATCTTTATCGAGGAACGCATATACAAGAAAATTGAAAGCGCCAGTTCTGCAGAAGAAGTCTCCTCCAATATCTACAAGGGCTTCAAGCCGTTCGAAAAGGATCTGTGGCGCCCGCTCAAGGATGATGATGTCGAAATGCTGCTCAAGGTCCCCATCCGCCGCATTTCGCTCTTCGATATCAATAAACACAAACAGGAACTTGAAAAGGTCCAGGCGGAACTGGAACAGACCCAGAAACACCTCAAGAATGTCGTCAAGTATTCAATTTCCCATCTTGAAGGACTGGTGAAAAAGTACCGCGATCAGTTTCCGCGGCTGACGGAGATCACCTCCTTCGAGACGGTGACAGCCAAGGAGGTCGTCCACCGGGCCTTCAAACTCGGCTACGACCGCGAAAAAGGCTACCTTGGATACAAAGTCAACGGTGCGGAGTTCCAGTTTGCCGTGTCCCAGCTCGACAAGATCGTCATCGTGATGGCGGACGGGACCTTCCGGGTCACTCAGGTCGAGGAGAAAGCCTTTGTCGGCAACGAGGTCCTTTTTGTCGGCCCCGCTTCCCGGGAACAGGAAATGCTCGTGGTCTACAACCTCAAGACCATGAGTTATGTCAAACGCTTCCAGTTCGGCGGAACCATCCTCAACAAAGTCTACCGGTATGTTCCCGAGGGGGCGAAAGTGCTCTATCTGAATCCGTGGTTTGAGGGGACCCTGTACATCAAATACACCCCTTCCCCGAAACAGAAAGTCAACCAGCAGTTCATCGAAACCGGCGACCTCAAGCTCCGCTCCACAAAAGCCGGTGGGAATCAGGTTTCAATCAAGAAAATAAAGTCGGTCTCCGATTCCAAACCCCGCGGATGGGACCAGGGCAAACCGACACGCATCAGATTCTCGTGACCCTCACTCCCGTATGACGGGCGCTGTGCCGACCCCGGGGGATATGTCGGTGAGTTCAAGAATCATGGAGTTCCAATATGGAGAAGGTCATAAATAACGATTTGCTGGACGGGCTTCTGAAGCAGGCGGCTGCCAGTCCCCGCCGCCGCAGCCACCTCAACTTCCACGACGGCCCCGAATCCGCCGTGCAGCGCCTGTGCATCGGCCTCGTCGACGGCACATACGTCCGGCCGCACCGGCATCCACAGGCCAATAAATGGGAAGTGATGCTCGTTCTGCGCGGACGGGTCCGCGTCGTGCTCTTTGACCCGGAGGGAGCGGTGAGCCGGGTTTTCGAGTTTGCCGATTCCGACGGCTCAAAGGGTATGGAAATCCCCGCCAATGTCTGCCACACGGTTTTGCCCCTCACTGCCGAAGCCGCCATCCTCGAGTTCAAGGAAGGGCCTTACGATTCACAGAATCCGGCTGTTTTTGCTGATTGGGCCCCCATGGAGGGCTCTCCCGACGCTGGCGATTTCCTTGCCTGGGTCAGGGATGCCGCCCCGGGTGACCGGTTCAGCCCGCGCTGAAATCCCCCTCATTCCCTTCTCATTCTCCTCCATCCCGGCGCAACGCCCGCCTCTGCGCCATTCGAACATCCCAGCGTACGTCAGTTTCCGGGGATTTCCACCAATCCTGCGATAAAGGGCAAGAATTGGTAAGTCAGAGTCAATTGCGGTAATGCGGAATTGGGGTCATACGTCGATGATCTCGACGGAATGAATAACTGGTATTTCAAAAAATGGGCAAAAGTGCTGCTGGCAACGGCACTGGTCATTGGCACCCATCATACCGCATCATCCCAGGATTATGCTCTCCCCGACTTTGAGGGAGCTGGGAAGCTGAAGCCCGAGTTTATCAAACAGGGCAAGAAACTGTATGCGGATCACTGCAGCGGCTGTCATGGAATGGAAGGTAATGGCAAGGGCCCCGGAGCCTATGGCCTGGATCCGAAGCCAAGGGATTTCACCAAGGCGGTTTTCAAGTTCCGTTCGACGGCCTATGACAGCATCCCCACTGATGCAGACATAGAACGCTCCATCCGCGAGGGTATTTACGGCAGTTCCATGCCAAGCTTCCGGCTTTTTGCCGAAAACGACATCAAGGCCATGGCCCAGTATCTCAAGGTCTTTGACAAGTCCGGGAAGTGGGACGAAAGGCCGGTTCAGCTGACTCTCCCCCCCGCGCCGGCATGGATGCATGAAAAGGACGAGTGGCTCAACAAGGCGGCACTTGGGAAAGTGACCTTCGATCAGTTCTGTGTCACCTGTCATGGATCCACCGGTGCTGGCGACGGCGTGGGCGGCGCGGCCCTGGTCGACAACTGGATGAATCCGGTCAAACCCGCAGACCTTCGCAAAGCCCATGACATCGGCAGTGGTCCCGCACTGGAAGATGTTTTCAAGGCAATTACCACCGGCCTCGCCGGCACCCCCATGATTGGCTACAACTCGACGCTTTCCGATGATCAGCGCTGGGAAGTTGTGGCCTACGTCAAATTCCTCCGCCGCTCCTACAAGAACCCGTCCATGGCTCTTCCGGAACCGAAACAGTCCACCACGACCGAAACATCCAATATTGCAATCGAGAATGAATTCGAATAACCCACAGACAGCGGGCAGGCAGTTCCCAATTTACGAGGATCTGGTCAAAGCCCATTTCATCGCTGCCATCGTCTATTCCCTGATCGTCGTGCTGTCAGGGATGTCCTACGCGCTGCAGTTCCTCAACCTCTACCCGTTCCCCGGTGTGGAACTGCTTTCTCCCGGACGGGTGCGGATGACCCACACCATGGCGGTGGCCTACGGATGGCTCGCCAACGGGTTCTTTGCCATTCTCCACTACGTCATTCCCAAACTCACAGGATACGCCACCTTCTCCAAGAAGCTTGGATGGATCTGTTTCTGGGTTTTCAACGCGCTGGTGGTCCTCTCCGAGCTGATGATCCTTGCCGGTTTCGGGCAGGCCGTCGAATGGGGTGAAACACCCAAGGAACTGGACCCCCTGATCGCCATTGCCGGCGTGCTGGCCGTCTTCAACTTCCTGGCTCCCATCTGGAAGGCCCGCAACAAGTCCTTCTACGTGACCGTCTGGTATATCACCGCCGCCCTTGTCTGGCTGCCACTTGTCTACGTCATGGGTAACTTCATTCCGCAGTACTGGATGCCAGGAAGCGGTGGCGCCGCCATCACATCCATGTATATCCACGACCTCGTCGGTCTCTTTGTCACCCCGCTGGGCGTTGGTCTGGTCTATTACCTCCTTCCGGTACTGCTCAAAAAGCCCGTCTACAGCCACGCACTGTCTCTCACCGGTTTCTGGGGACTGGCGTTCTTCTACCCGATGAACGGTGCCCACCACTACCTGCAGAGCCCAATCCCCATGTGGTCTCAATATGCCGCCATCGTTGCCAGTATTGGTATTCACGTGGTGGTCTACACCGTGATCTTCAACTACTTCGCCACCATGCAGGGCGAATACCGCAAGATCGTCTCATCCATCCCGGTCCGCTTTATCGCCGTGGGATCCATCTGCTACCTCCTCACCTGTATCCAGTGCGCCATCCACGTCACAATGAGCGCCCAGGAAATCATCCACTTCACCGACTGGGTGCCCGGTCATGCCCACCTGGTTCTCTTCGGAACCTTCTCATTCTGGCTCTACGCGTGGATCTATTACCTGTGGCCACGGATCTTCAAGACCGAACTCTACTCCCGAACCATGTGTGAATGGCACTTCTGGCTCGCCACCGTCGGTGTGCTGGTCATGTGGATGGACCTTCTCGCCGCAGGCGTCATGCAGGGATATATGTGGAAAAACCTCGTTCCCTTCATCAGCAGTGTCGAAGCCACCAAACCGTTCTGGTGGACCCGTGCCCTCGCCGGCACAGCCATCCTCGTCAGTGAGTTTGTCTTCGTGGTCAATATCTACATGACCTGGAAATACCGCAGACAGGCATTCTCTGAACAGAAACTCAATGAGCCGCTCACCCGATCCACTGCCCCCGAATCCGGGAAGTAATCCATCACCATCATCCACTCCAGATAGAAGAAAGAGATCATGAAATTCCTTGAAAAATTCAACTTCATCTTCCTTGTTGCCGGACTCGGACTGCTGGTGACGGCCTTCATCACCCTTGGCCTGATCCCCGCGATGATGACCAAGTCCCTCGGGGCTATCGATTATCACCCGACGGAGATTCCCGACAACTTCACCAAACACTACAGCACGCTTGAAGAATATGAAGCAGCCCTCTACAAAGGCCGCGACATTTACGTCAAGGAAGCCTGCTGGCACTGCCACAGCCAGTACGTCCGTCCTGTAGGCAATGAAGCGCTCCGCTATGGCCCGGTCTCCACGCCAGGCGAATACGACAACTCACTCAACCTTCCCCAGCTCTTCGGAACGCGCCGCGTCGGACCGGATCTGTCCAGGGAGGGCGGAAAGCGCCCGAATGACTGGCATTTTGTCCACCTCTACAATCCCCGCGATGTAGTTCCCCAGTCCGTCATGCCCGGTTATCCGTGGTATTTCGACAAGGAAAAGAACCCCAAGCCCGAGGCTGTGGCCCTGGTTGCCTATCTGCAGTGGCTGGGATCGCAGGTTGAACAGACTGGTCAGCCGGTTGCCGACGGGGAATAACCCGTCTCCGACACATCAATACAGAAAGGCACGTACATCATGAGCAGCGCCAACACCACATCACAACAATCCTCAACAGACCGTGGTTTCTATAACCTGGTCCTCTGGATCTTCCTCGCATCCATGGTCTTCCTTTGCGGTATGACTGTTTTCGCCGTACTGAACGACTCACTCACCAGTATCATCACCGTCGCCGGGCTCATCTATATGATTCTCAGCTTCGCGTTCCTCTGCGTGATGGCATGGGCGTTCATATCCGGACACCTCGGCGGTGCCCGCGAAATCGAAGACCCGAAAATGCAGATCTTCCAGCTGGAAGACAACAATCACACCACAACATCCAGGGAATAAGGAATATATCACTCTATGACTCCAACTCTGATTCACGCCTCCACCGCACCGCTGATCGGCTGCTTCTTCTGTGGCATCGATTCAAAAATACTGATTCTTTTTGTCAGTTTTTTTGTCGCCAGCATGATCCTCGCGACTGCCGCGTTTTTCGTGTGGTCCATCGGCAAGAAAGGCGGGAGCGGTGAGTCCGTCAAGTTCTCCATCCTGGAAAATGAACTCGAAGACATGGACCCTGAACACTCGCCATCGGGCGACAGGGCATGAACTCTGACGGCCATCAGGCCACGCGCCCGCGACTCACGGCCGTGTGGCGTGTGGCGTGGCTTCTGAATCATTTGTCTAATAATTCTGCAGTTTGAATATTATGGAAAAACAACCGGATACACCCTCACCACAGTCCCTGGAAGACGAAGTTTATATTGAACCGGAGGCGGAAATCACCCCGCAGTCCGGGCACGGCAAAATGCCATGGTTCCTCTTCATGATCTGGACGGTGAATATCATCTTCTACATCTACTACTTCATGAGGTACGGGCTTCCCAACCTTCAACAATGGTTAAATCACTGAAAATACTTGATAAACCTTTGAAGTGGCTGGACCACCTTCACGAAGAGCTTCCTGAAGGTGTCCACCACTACCCGACACTCAAGGGCAAGAAGCGGTTTGGCGCCCTCGTGGGCTTCAACTTCTTCATCGGGATATACGTGCTTCTGCACAAATTTCTTATCCCGGTCGCCCTTTATATTCTCAAAGAGGACCATTCCTTCGAGGGAATGGAGCTGGGGCTCTGGTATCTGTACCATTTCCAGTTCATGTTTCTCTTTCATGAGAAAAACCGCAAGCCGTTCGCTTTCTTTGCCGCGGTGGCGGTTGCATGGTTCGGAATGGGTTACCTGCCTCTCGCTGTCGGCTTCGAGGTCTGGCAGAGTTTCAGTCACGGGCTCTCATGGACCGCCATAAGCAGCCTGCTCTGCTATGGATCCTCGGCAATCTGGACCTCGTTCATGGTCTACCGGTTGAGGATGCCGACCACGGCTTTCCTCTTCCAGATCGATGGGAGAGTCCGTCCGAAGGTGAAGCTGGCGCTGCCCTTTTTCCTGGTCGGCCTGGCAACATCACTGCTCTGGCTCTACCTGCTGCATATGTAAATCCCGAATCGTGACCCCGGTCACGGTCAGGCTCAAAGTTACACGACATGTTTGACCTTTTTGTTACCATCCTCCACGTCGCTCTTTTCTGCGGCATCCTCGCCTTTGCTCTCGCGGTGAAAATGAGTCGCCGCAGGGCTGAATCCCAAGCAGTCAGGCCTCCTGCCACAGAGCCTGCTCCCCTGCCGGTCCGTGGATGTGGCGGATGTTCCAACTGTGCCAAATCCGGCTGCGGCAACGGCGGAAAACATCACCATCACGACGGGGACAGAAAGGTTGAACCGGAAGTCACGGCGGATGCCGCTCCGTCCATCATGAGTGGCAAAACCGGACTCAGCCTCGTGGCGGGAATTCTGGCGATTCTCGGACTGGCTCTAGCCTTCCCGGATCAGAAAACAGCCGCCGCCGGCGCATCCCCGGAGCCACCCGATTACAGGGGCGGGGAACTCTGCTGGTCCAAAGAGCTCAGTGAGGGCACTCTGAACTTTTACCGGAACCCGTCCCGGCCTCTGGCGCTTATTCAGGTCAGCTACTTCCTGGAATTCGTCCCTTCGAACCCTGATGCAGATCTGCCGGAACTTTTTAAGTCGGCTCATTCGCTCGAAGTCCGGCCTCACAAGGGCACAGAGGCGGCACTTGCGGTGGATCCATTTCGTGTCGAGGGATACTGGTGGGATGCCAGTCTCATCGAATGGCGAATCAACATTCCCATCGCCGGATCTTTCGATATTCACGTTGTCGACAGCGATGGCAGAGGCATGGCACTTGAATCCACCACCCTTGAACTTAATCCATACAATTATCTGAACTTCGGACGTGAGTTCGGGATCTTTGTTGGTGGTTGTGTCATTGTGGCGTTGCTATACTTCGCACTGACCCGATTCCTTGCCGGCAAGTCCGCCACCGATGAACCGTCCGGGCAACAGCTTGAAAAACTCGCATCCTCTTCCTCTACTCACTGAAAGTCCTCCCCGCATTCCAACCCTCTGCCATTCTGATTATGAAAAAATTCACCTTCTGGTTTTCCATGTTTGTGCTCCTGATCCTTGCCGGTGTCGGCGTAAAGAGACTCATGGGGCATCCGGAACTGGTCGTCATGTTCCACATCCCGGGGGCTGTTTGCCTGGTCCTTTCGGGAATGGCTCTCAAGGAAGTCCGCAATGACACCTACGCCGCTGAAGTTGCCATGGTGCGCAAGCAGCACAGCCTTTCCGATTCCGACGACTGATCACGGATCTTAAATTCCTTTTCATCTTATACAGGTGCCACACGGCACCTGGGCATCATCCGGGACTGTCCGTCCCCAAAATGGCCCGTGCCGACTTCATGGCGGTGCGGGCCTTTCTCTCTTCCCTCCATACCGGATTCGCTGTATTCCACATGACGATTGGGCCACCCGTATGCCCCTTTCAATCGCTCAGCCTTAAAAAGAGATTCAGATGAGTGTTTTCCCGCCATCTCTGAAAACCTCACCCTACTCTGGATGGGGCCTGGAGGTGGTCGTCTTGATCCCAGTTTCTCCTATACCGTGGTTCCTGGCCCTGTAACCGGTTCGATGATGTCTGTTTGTCGGTTTGTGCCTCCTGCCTGGGCGTGGTCATCACAGGGCCACAGAACCAATTGACCTGCCCGGATTTTCAGAGTGCCTCGCCGGTCTGTGGGTCACATCCATCACCGCTGGTTCCATGGCCATTAACACCACTCAGGCCAGAATAGTACGGGTAACCCAGACAGCAATTGGAAGGAATCTGCTTCAGCGCACCCATTCCTGCCATTCCCCCTCTGGAAAGATGTTTTTAGAATGGATATACCATTGTAGAGAGAGAAGAATCAGAAAATGCTCACACGGTTCACAAACAAACTGATAGCGCTCCTGATGCCTGCTGTCGTCGGTGCCTTTGGCATCCCCGGAGCGGGAGCACAATCGGAAAGTCCGGTCTGGCGCCTTGACATTCCGGACCGGCCAGCCGGTGCTGCCGGCGGCGCTGAACTGTCCGGAGTTCTTCAGGACCTCCCCCTTCAACAAAGGGAGCAGCGTCTCTTCCAGGAATTCATCAGGGGCAATGTCCCGGAGTTTCTGCGTGATTTCAGATCCATTCTGATTCACCGTACCGATAAGAACGGCGTGGCGAGAGTGGTGAATATCAAAGTGGCCCCTGACTATATGTGCCTTGGATCCGATGAAGACTATCTGCTTGTTCCCATGACGCCCATTCTTGGCCAGAAACTGGCTGACCGTTTGGGCTGCACTCTGCCGACACGGGTGATTGTCGATGAAATCTACAGGGCCTCTACCTGCAAGCTTGAGCCGCAGCCAATTCCTCCAGGTCCACAAATGACAACCGTTCCGGTTTTCGTGCAACACAACCGGATCATTCACCAACAGATGGAAGCCATGGGCCCTGACCGGGAGTCATGTTCCATCATCGCCGGCCACAAAAAGGACGTTGTTCTTGCCGGTATGATCCATGACCGGAAGGATCGTGTGGTGATATACGGATGGCATCTCCCTGGCGGCAGACCGATCCAACCAGTCTATGCCGGGCATGTCATCTGGTACGCCGACTACAGCCATGGCATCCGGCTTATCGCTGATTCGTGCCTCCTCGATGGCAGCCCGACATCCATTCAGTCAATCCTCCGGGACCCTGAACTGTTCACGCTCCTCAGTGACGAAACCAGTCCAATTGAAATAACTGCCTATCGAACTGAATCCAGTCTTTATCCTGATTCTGGGAGCAACCCCTGATGTGCCTTTCACTCTTCTCCAGCAGGTTCCATATGGACAAGGACCCCTGAAACATCGCTTCGGGAAGCCTGTATGGCGGACTTGACGATACCGCCAAGGCGGTGCGCTGCGGCGAGTGTCATTTCAGGGTCGGCGTGGACGTGGATGTCGACAAAGAGTTTTGTTCCAGAGGCTCTCACCAGAAGTTTTTCTATATCGATGACTCCATCAACGCCATGAGCGGCGGCCCGGATGGATTCAATCGTTTCCAAATCCGCGCTGGTATCCAGAAGATGAAGTGAGGCGCTTCTGGCGATGGAGATTCCGTTATAGAGGATGATGGCTGAAGCGAAGAGAGCCGCCCAGTCATCCGCTGCCGCCCATTCCGGGCCACCGAAAATCGCTACTGAAATCCCGATCGCCGCGGCCATCGAGGTTAATGAGTCAGCTCTGTGATGAAAGGCGTCAGCGCTCATGGCAAGGCTTCCGGATTTCCGCGAGGCCCGACGTGCCAGCAGATGGAGGATTTCCTTGGTCACTATGACACCAATCAGAACAATCAATGTCCACGGCTCCGGAGCCTGGTGCGGGCGCAGGATCTCGCTGATGGCTTCAACCGCAATGCCGATACTCGCGAGGATGACAATCAGCCCCACGACAAATGCCGCCAGACCCTCTGCCTTTCCAAGACCATATGGAAACTGATCATTGGAATCCTTCTCGGCAATTTTGATACCGCCGAACACCACTATCGATCCGAGAACATCCACCAGTGATTCCACGGAATCCGCAACCAGTGCGTAGGAATGGCCAAGGATCCCTGAAATCAGTTTAATACAGGCAAGGAGGATGTTGGCCATGAGCCCGACAAGGACTGTCCGACTGTCCCCTCCGGAATTGTGCATTCCTTTTTCCATCGATTAAAATTGTAGTTCCTGTCGGAATAAAAGTCTCAGTCCGGGGAGACCATGACCTGCTGAATGGGTGGCACCTTGAGTTGTTCCAGCAGATCGTCAATGGTCCAGGCCAGTGATTCGAATTGCAGTGAGTCGGCGGCTGCCCCATGGAGCCATACGGATCGCAGGATCTGGTGCAGGGAAAGGTCTCTGTCCATCCGCGTCGCCGGATGCGCCAGTGCGCCGGCAATCAGCCCGGCGAGAGCATCTCCTGCCCCGCCTTGAGCAAGGTGTGGATTTCCTGTCGGGTTGATGAAGGTGCGCTGGTGAGCGGGCGAGAAGGTCAGGGTCTGGTTTCCCTTCAACACCACGGTCGCTGAACCAAACAGCGATGAAAGGCTTTCAGCCGTGTGTAGGCGGTCTGCGTTCGGCGTCGATTCTGTATCACCGCAGCGGTGAAGCATTCGTGCAGCTTCCCCGGGATGCGGCGTGATGACCCGAAGTGAGTCCGTTTCCACCGGGCCGCTGGGGATCCAGTCCAGCGCCGAGGCATCGACCACCACCGGGATGTCCGCATGTGTCCAGATGTCCTGCAGTGCCGGGTAGACATAGTTTCTCGCTTCCGGGCTTGCCAGTCCCGGGCCAATGAGAATCGATGTCGCCCTCGTCCGCACCTCATCCAGAATATGAGGGGTGAATCGGTGGACCATTGGCGCAAGGAGATTGGAGGACACCGGGATCCATGAGTCACCGACGGTCAGAACTGAGATAAGCCCCGGTTGAGTCACCTGGGCCGCCCGTGCGGCCAGAACGGCCGCGCCACTGTATCCCGGGCTTCCGGCAACAATCAGGGCATGACCGTAGTTGCCCTTGTGGCCCTGAATGGCCCGATGGTGGTGAGCTGGCCGCTCCGCGAAGTCCTCATTGCAGGTCCATGAAAGTTTTGAGTGTGATTTGGGGCCGTCGGGATGCAGCCCGACGTGTGCGGCGAGGAGAAGCCGGCCGGTCCAGGGTGCCGCTTTCGGGCTGACCAGTCCTTCCTTGACCGCTCCGATCGTCAGCGTCCATGTGGCGCGAACAGCCTCTGTCTCCACTTCGCCGCTGTCCGTGTTCAGACCCGAAGGACAGTCTATACTGAGCACCGGCACCTCAAACCAGTTGATCAGTTCAACCAGCTTTTTCCATTCACCGCTCAGTCCGCCATTCAGGCCGATGCCGAATAATCCATCCACGATCAGATCCGGCGGAGTCTGTCTCAGCGACTCAAGTCTTTGAATGGCAGCCTTCGGTTCCCTGGCCTCCAGAGTCAGGACCTGGAAGATGTCATCCGGAAGTGCCTCGGAAGCAGCCCTCACATCTGCCCCGTTGTTTCCCTTGCCCGCCAGCAGCACAATGCGACTGCCGGACGGAATATGATCACCAATCCATCCGGCAATCCGCCTTCCCACCTGATCTATCACATCCTTTTCCCGGATGCCCGAATCCCATGTGCGGGATTCCCATTCCCGCATCTCCTTCACTGATATAACCGGCACTGGCATAATATCCGGATTTTATCCTACACGCCTCAGGAGGAAAAGCGGGGACTCCGCCGTCCTGCATTTCCGCTCGCCACCCCCTCAAGCCGCAGCTAGGCTTGCTGGAGGGGATTTGCGGGGAATTCCAACCTATCTCATGAGCACCATGACGACATCTGCTTCTGTTTCCGGGCGCGCCGCCTCACCATGGCTCGATTTCGCCCCATGCGACAGAAGCATCCAGAGTATCTATATCCACGTGCCCTTCTGTGCCGTCAAATGCCACTACTGTGCCTTTTATTCCAAAGAGCCGGATCGTCAGACCATCGAGGATTATGTGACGGCCCTATGCGCCGAGATTGAGGCCGCTGGGCCCAGTGCCGGCCCGCGCACCATATTCTTCGGCGGAGGCACCCCGTCCATCCTGCCTCCGGTCCACCTGAAGCGGATCTTTGAATCCATTGAAAAAGCCGGATGGTCCGGAGCTGAGGAGTGGACTGTCGAGTGCAACCCCGCCACTCTGAATCCAGCAAAAATCAGGTTGTTCCGCGACTACGGTGTCAATCGTATCAGCATGGGCGTCCAGTCCATGGAGCCCGAGCTGCTCGAGACTCTGGGCCGGATTCATACGGTCGAAATGGTGCATCGATCCTTCGATCAGCTGCGCGACGCCGGCTTTGACAACATCAACCTCGACCTGATGTTCGCCATTCCCGGCCAGACCATGTCTCACTGGAATTCGTCCCTGCAGCAGATCGCGGACATGGGCAGCGAGCATCTGTCGTGCTATGAAGTCATATACGAAGAGGATACCCCGCTTTTCCAGTCACTTAAGGACGGCACACTGAGCGAAGCGGATGAGGAACTCGCAGAGGCCATGTACGAATACCTGATAGATTTTCTCAGGGAACGCGGATTCCGGCAGTACGAAGTCGCCAATTTTGCCAGGGATCGCGCGGATGACGCCATGGACATCCCGCTGATTCCGGACTTTGCCTGCCGGCATAACCTGAATTACTGGCATGGTGGCAGCTACCTCGGGCTCGGTCCCGCTGCCAACGGATTCATCAGGGATATCCGCTATCAGAATGTCGCCAACACCCGGCGTTACGCCGAACTGATGGGCTCAACCCGCAATGCGATGGAATGGAAGGAACAGCTCAGCCCCATGGCAAGGGCTGGCGAGCTTGCCGCGTTCGGCTTCCGTACCGCCCATGGCTGGGACGCGGAACAATTCCGCCAGCGCACCGGCTTCAACCTCACCAGCCAGTGGGAACAGCCGATCCGGAATTTCATTTCCTGTGGGTGGATGAGTCACAAGGACGGGAGATTCTTTCTCACTCCCACAGGGCTTCGCTTCGCGGATGCCGTGGCCATGGAATTTCTAGTGACCGGATAATGCGCTTCTTCCGACTTCCACCGCAACCGGCCACTGTATCTGACTTTCCTTTCCTGATGCAGCACGGAAATCCACTGGTCCTGATCCTCCTGTCAGCCCTCCTGTCATTCTGAAAGTCACTTGCCAAACGCAAATCAAGGACCCAACACATTCCTGCCGATGAAGAACACTGTTTCCGAAGCCCGCGCCCTTGTTCCCGAGTTTGCTGCAAGGCTCATGAATGAGCCTTCCGTCGCCTACCACGAGGATCGCGTCGCCGCCGTCGTCACCGCAATCTGCAGTGAACATGAGCTGCCCTGCGACACTGACCAGTTTGGAAACTTTCATATCCGCAGTGGCAGAAATCGGCGCTCCTCACGGAAATCATCGGACCGGCCTTTCTATTTTGTGGCCCACATGGACCATCCGGGGTTTGAAGTCCTCTCCGGTAACCGCGGAAAAAACCGGCTCAGAATCAGGTTCCTCGGTGGTGTCCCTGACCGGTATTTCAGACCCGGAATTCCGCTTGTTGCCCACCCGGGGAATATCAAGGGGACACTCGGAGAAAAGCTTCCCGGAAAAAAGGTTTTTTCAATGGATATCCCCGGAGGATACGGGACGAAGCCGGAGATCGCTGTATGGAATCTGAAGGGCTTCGAAATGCGCGGGGACCGTATTCGCGGCCGTGCATGTGACGATCTCATGGGCCTGGCTTCGCTGCTTGCCGGACTTGTCATTCATGCCCGCGCAGATTCCGGCGTTGCGGCATACGGACTGGTCACCCGCGCCGAGGAGGTCGGCTTTCACGGGGCCCTTGCCTGCGCCGCCTCGTCCATACTCCCGAAAAATGCCGTCATGATCAGTCTCGAGAACAGCCGGGAACTGCCACCTGTCAAAATTGGCCGCGGAGTCATCATCCGCTCCGGAGACAGAATCTCGCAGTTCGACAGCGCCACTGTTTATTTCCTTTCGCGAGTGGCTGAGGAGCTGAAGGACGCTGTTGCAGAATTTGATTTTCAGAAGGCCCTGATGCCGGGGGGAGCCTGTGAGGCCTCAGCCTTCCAGCATCATGGACTCACCTCAGCCGCCATGTGCATTCCACTCGGCAATTATCACAACTGTGGTCCCCGGGACAGGATCGCCGAGGAATACGTTTCAATCACGGACGCTGCCTGCATGGCTGCCATGGTGGCGGCGGTCGCCGGTCGAATACCGGATTACAGGAACATCGCGGCATCAGCAGCAGAGCGCATGGACCGCCTCACCGCAGAGGCAGTCGCCCGCCTCACACATACACCACGCAGGCCCGGCTGATGTCTTCGGAACTTCACGGATAAATATTCCCCTGGTATCCCCTCAATCAAGTCCACACCTGTCATGATTTCCTCGCCTCAAAACGCACAGTCCCGTACAGTGCTCACCATGAAATCAACCATTTTCCCTCACTGCACCCGAATGCCATGGATGAGGGGAGCAGCGTTTCGGCTGCTTTTTCTTTCACTGACCACCGGTGCTGTCGGCTTCCTCACAGCAGCTGATCGTCCCAACATCCTCTGGCTTACCAGTGA
>JAUIAG010000248.1 GCA_030425355.1 Verrucomicrobiia bacterium | reverse complement strand
CAAGGAGACAGACGTCGAGGAAATCGAACAGATGTTCCAGTATTTCTCGGCCCTGGAAGTCGACGGCCACACCATCTCTCCGGGATACGACTACGACGCCGCCAAAAAGGACATGGTCAAGCGCCTCGGCAAGGACCCCGGAGAATTCTTCCTCACCCGGAAGATGACCCGTGAAAAGTTCAAAAACATCCAGGAGTGGGGAAAGAAATTCACCATCTTCGGTACGCCGGTCTATCAGGAATTTCTTGAAGGCAAGCGGGAGCTGACCTGCACCGCGTGGGCCATCCCGACCCGGAATGTCCGCGGATGGAAGGCTCCATGCTATCTGATGACCGACGGACATTACCCGACCTATCAGGAGATGCTGGACAATGTCGACTGGGAAAAATACGGCGTGGTCGACGGAGTTGCCCGCGATCCAAGGTGCGAAAACTGCATGGTCCATTGCGGGTATGACCCGAGCGGCGCTCTCGGGACCAACGCCCAGCCAGGCGATACGTGGAAGAACATCAGATACAATTTCGGCGCCAAGCCCAAGCCGTACCTCCCGGGTAAAAATGTCGAGGCCTTCAATGGGGTTTCGATTGGCAAAGGCCATCTGGCACAGGCCAAGTCCTCAATCCGCCAGAATGCCGAAAGGGAGGATGCTGCCGCGGTTGATTCCGCCGCCTCAGCCGGTGGCTGCTGCAGCTCCGATGGTGCGGATTCAACAGCCTCGGCGGAAAACAGCCGTCAAATCAGTGCCAAGTCCTGACTGGCGTCCCTTTACCTCCCGGATTTATCAGATTAGCGCTGATTTTTGGTGAATTTAATGGTTTCTTAAATTCTCCGATTGCTTATGCTGTCTGTTGGACAGGATCCTTCAGATGCCTGAAACGCCATATTCAGGTGACTCAGAGCATTCCGGCAAGAACCGGATCAGCGCCCCTTTGGCGCGGGAGCTTTCCAGAGATTATTGATAAGCACTATGTCTGTTGATACAGCAATCACATTGAACCAGCTCGAACAACTCAAGAAATACACGACGGTCGTCGCCGACACAGGCGATTTTGAGTCCCTCAAGGCTTACGAGCCACAGGATGCCACCACCAACCCAAGTCTGATCTTCAAGGCGGCACAGATGTCTGAATACCGCCACCTGGTGGAAAAAGCCATCACCGATGTCCGATCACGCAACGTTTCTGAAGACAGCCTTGTTTCCGAGGTCGTCGATTATCTTCTCATTCTCTTCGGGATTGAGATCCTGAAGATCATTCCCGGACGTGTCTCAACGGAAACCGACGCCAAGCTCTCCTTCGACGTCGACGGGCTGATCACGAAGGCACGCAAATTTATCGACTTTTATGAGAAGAGCGGCATTTCACGGGACCGCATTCTCATCAAGATTGCCACCACCTGGGAAGGTGTTGAAGCCGCCAGGGTCCTTGAGAAGGAAGGGATTCACTGCAATATGACGCTGCTGTTTTCGATGGCGCAGGCAGTTGCGTGTGCCCAGGCGGGAGCCCAGCTGATATCCCCGTTCGTCGGCCGGATCCTCGACTGGTACAAGGCCAGCACCGGAAAAGACTACGCGCCGGCCGAAGATCCGGGCGTGGTGTCGGTCACCAGCATTTACAACTACTACAAGAAGTTCGGGCACAAGACTGAGGTCATGGGCGCCAGCTTCCGCAACAAGGGTGAAATCCTCGAGCTGGTCGGATGCGACCTACTCACCATCGCCCCTTCCCTGCTCAAGGAACTGCAGGATTCCACCGAGCCCGTCACCAGAAAGCTCTCACCGGACAACTCCTGTGACCTCGACCGCATCGACCTGGACGAAAAGACATTCCGATGGATGATGAACGAGGACGCGATGGCGACCGAGAAAACCGCCGACGGCATACGCCGCTTTGCCGCAGACACCGTCGAACTTGAAAAGATGATCGCCGGGATGCTCTGACAGGGCCGCCGTCAACCACCACTTTCCCCGTTTTTTAACGACGAAGGCCACCGGATCTCCGGTGGCCTTTTCATTTTCATTTAAACAGTTAAACCGTATTGATTCTGTGTGCAGCGACGACTCAGGCCCCGGCAGACGGACTTTCGGGGCCGGCGGCTGTGGTGCCGGCGCTGTCCTCCTCACCGGATTGCCCATGTAACTCGGGACCGTCGGGACGCAGCTTGACGGCTGCCACCGCCCCGGCAATCAGTGCCAGTGAACCGCAGACGAGGAACGGCGCCATGGGACTGACTTTGAAATAAAGCGGCGCGACTAGGAACGGTGAAAAGCTGCGGGCGAGACTGGCCATGCTTTGTGAGATTCCCAGAGTGGCCCCCTGTTCATTGAGGGGCGTGAGCGTGGAAATCATTCCCGTCACCGGCGGGCGGAAAGCGGTGGATCCGAATCCGAGAATGGCGAGGCCGACGAGCATGGTGACGAGGTCTTTTGAGAATGGCAGGATGAACAGGCTGATGGCGTAGGTGACCAGGCTGATGATGATCAGTTTCTTGTGACCGAACTTGTCGAGGAGGTACCCGATGGCCCGTCCCTGCACAAAGGCACCGATCAGTCCGCAGTAGGCAAAGAGCCATCCGGCATATTCGCGGGTCTGGTCCTCGTCGAGATCCAGGTTGTCCTTGATGAGAAGACCCAGTGCGACCTCGAAACAGGCAAAGCATACGGTGGTGATGAAGGTCAGCGATATGAGGAACCCGACTCCGGACCGACCCATCACCTCGCGGAAATGAGCGAAACGCCCATCGCGGCGGATATGGCCGCGGCGCTCTTCAGAAAGTGATTCAGGCAGTTTGAACAGCGCGAAGAAAATATTCGCCACGCAGATGGACCCGGCAACCACTCCGGGCATCCAGAGTCCACCGCGGGCGGACAGGGCCCCGATCGCCGGACCGAGAATGAACCCACAGCCGAATGCCATGCCGATCAGACCGAGCTTGCGCGTCCGCTCGGCCGGAGAAGTGATGTCGGCAATATAGGCCTGCGCCACCGAGATGTTGGCGGCAAAAAACCCGCCGAACAGCCGGGAGATGAGAATCGCGGTAAGCGCTGCCGTGCCCTCCAGTGTGCTGGCCCACCCGAAGAGGAAATACGACGCCCCGACACCACACGAACTCATGATCAGTATCGGCCGGCGGCCGACATTGTCCGAAAGGCGCCCCCACATTGGAGAGAAGATGAACTGCATCAGCGAATAGCTGGCAGTGATCAACCCCAGCCACCATCCATTGGCACCAAAGCGTTCGGTGTAAATAGGCAACAGCGGCAGCACAACACCGAAACCAATGAGGTCGATGAATACGACAAAAAAGACTGTCCAGACAGATGGTTTCTTCATGAGGATAGCTGATCCTGAGTTAAAGGGAGGTAAAGTCTAAATGGCTCAGATAACAGGTCAAGGTCTGCCTGCGGGGATTCATCGCGGGCGGGTGCCGCAGAAACCTCGCGAGAATTTGTGTTAATCACGGACCGGGAGACTGCCGGTTCCTCTACTCCCGATTGTGCCACTCGCGGAAAAGCAGCCGCAGTTCGGCTCCGGTCCTGCCTGATCCACGTCGCGCCTCATCGGGCACCGGATGCCATGGCGTGTCCGCAAATTTCCCTCTGTCCATGGAATACCGCTGCGTTTGAGGTCCGACCACATCGAGAATGGCATTCACGTCCTGAATGAAACGTGAAATTCCCTCGCGATGGACTGACTCTCTGGCAGGGGGGCAGAAATGACGGGAGAGCAGGTAAACAGCTTTCGCGCCCCGCTCATCGCACACGCGGCGAACCCTGCTCAGCAGGTCCCGGCCCTGATCTGTGAGGGAAAAGTCAAAGACCGGAATTCCCGGATCATCGCCCCGGGCGGCAATCTCCTGCCATCCACCGTCTTTCAGTTCAGAGGGGTCATAGCGATAGAGTGGTTTCCGCATCAGCACCTTTCCAGCGAGAGTCCAGAGGTGGTATGCGCCCGGCCGGAGATGGCTGAGCGACACACCCCAGTCAGCCGGGCTGTTCCGTCCAAGCCATGACGGGTTACCGGTGGCCCATGAAATCTGGGAGCCCAGCATCGACCGCGTCTGTTCCATGGTGAGGAGATCCGGTTCGAGTGAAATAATGAGGACATCGCCCCTGCGGACTTCATTCAATGCCAGCTGAGTGAGGACATCCGGGCCCATTCCGGCCGCCATTCCCAGATTGATGACCGGAACACCCAGTTCAGCCTCAACCGATGGAGGATGTATCCCAACCAGCACGCTGCTGCCTCCGCAGAACAGAACCCTGGACGGCGGGGACGGCCGGCCGGTTTCAGGAAGCTCACTCACGCCGGATTTCAGGGCCATTGATTTCTGATGCCAGGCAGCAGCCAGGAACCTGACTTCGGGATTGAAGTGAATGGTGTAGAAAGCGCTGGCTCCTGCTGTCGCAAGGCTCAGAAGCAGCAGGACCATGGAACGTGCGGGCCATTGCGTGCCTGAGGTGTTGGTGGTGCGGCTCATGATCTCAGAAGGCAAAGTAAATGAAGTTGTTCTGCGCACCGGGCGCCATAAGCACGGTCAGCACACACATGACCATTTGGACGGGAAAAAGTCCGAAATAGAAATACGGGTCACCATGCCGGCGGTGTCCGGCGAGTTCCAGGAGGAGCACCACGCCGGTCATCAGCAGCAGGCCGGCAAGCACCACCTTATCCCCTGAGGCGTAGGAGGAGACCAGTTCCCTCAGCATGTCGGGGCCATAGGCCGGGGGGGAAATGATGGTCCCGAGATTGCTGAAAAGAACAGCAGTGTCAGTCTGATAGAAGAAGAGCCATGCGAGAAAAACCCCAGCCATTGTGAGGGCCCACCCGATGGTGCCGTTCAGGCGGATCGCGCCTGCAGTCCGATGGGCCAGCACCATCAATCCGTGGATCAGCCCCCAGAGGATGAAATTCCATCCGGCACCGTGCCAGACGCCTGAGACGAGGAAGACGATTAACAGCGGGACCACCCCGGCGGTCCATTTGTTGCCGCCGAGCGGGAGGTAGACATAGTCCCGAAACCACTGACTGAGTGTGACATGCCATCGGCGCCAGAAGTCGGTGATATTGCGGCTGGTATAGGGACTGAGAAAATTGATACTGAGGGAAATGCCGAACCAGTGACCGACACCCAGTGCGCATAGGCTGTATCCCGCAAAATCAAAATATATACGCAGACCGAAAAGAAGGTTCTGCATCCACACAGTCCATGCGGATTCAGTCACCTGCCCCGGCATGGAATAAAGAGACAGATTATCGCCGAGACACAGCTTGAAGAACAGCCCGATGACCACCCATCTGGTGCCCCTCTCCACCGAGGCAGCACTGAACTGAAACCGGAAATTCTCCATCTGCGGCAGAAGGCTTGTGCGCCTCTCAATCGGACCGGCCACAATCTGCGGGAAGAAGCCGGCATAATTCAGAAAATGCAGCAGTCCCGGCATTGGCCTGAGTGATTCGCGACGGCCCCGCAGCGTGTCCCATGAAAAACTCATGCACTGGAAGGTGTAGAATGAAATGCCGACGGGGATGGAGGCGACGACCAGAGAGTTCATTCCCAGCTGGAGCACTTCATTCCCGACAAAGTTCCCGTATTTGAAAAAAACCAGAGGGGAGATCTGAAGCAGGATCAGCATCGCCATTCCGGGTCCGGCGGGGAGTCGTCCGGCAAGGAGGATGCGCGTTCCACCGTATGTCACCAGTGCCACATAGAGAAAGACGGCCGCGGTCAGCCATCCTACAAAAAACAGCAGCCCGAGCCCGAGCCCGAACAGCAGCCACTGATCGAGCTGCCGCGAGGCATGCCGCTCAGGCGATGATTCTGCCTGCTGACTCCGGATCCCCGGCAGCCGAACCGCGAAACGGATCACGGCGACGGCCAGCAGGCCGGCACCCAGGGCCATCCAGAAACGGATCTCTGCAAAATTCATCGAAGCCACATTCCATGGCAAGCAGCCGGGGAATTCAAGTCATTCATCGGCCGGCATGAATCCACCGTGGGCAGAGGACCGGGCGAAACAGCCTCAAGGTCGGTGAGAAAATATGGCGTTCGATCCGGGAAGGATCTGATAAAGTTCTCCATCCAGAGATGATATGAGATCCGGGAACATGAATTCGCAGAAGGGACAGGAGCATGCCGGCAGAGGGCGCGTCGTGAAGTTCCTGGTGGACGCCATCGCCCGTGGAGCGGGCTCGAAGGAAGTGGTCATTGCGATGATCACGGTGGTATCGATCGGGGCTCATCTGCTGCTTCGCTATGTGCTATCCGTTCCCGAATTGCTGGCAGGCACTGAAATCGCGACGGCGGATATCCCACTTTTCGTATCGCTGTTATCCGGCAGCCCGCTGGTGCTCGACCTGATCAGGAACCTGCTGCGCCGTGAATTCAGCTCTGACCTGCTGGCCGGCATTTCCATTGTGACATCCGTGTTACTGGGGGAATACCTTGCCGGGAGCCTGGTGGTGCTGATGCTTTCCGGAGGGCAGGCGCTGGAGGCCTACGCTGTGAGACAGGCGTCCTTTGCCCTGGAGGCTCTCGCTCGGCGGATGCCGTCGATTGCCCACCGGCGTCGCGGCGCTTCCGGGACCGGATCCGGGGAAATTGAGGACGTGGCGATCAGCGATATTGAAATCGGCGACATCCTGGTTGTGTTTCCACACGAGACCTGTCCGGTCGATGGGGTGGTGGTCGAGGGACGGAGCACAATGAATGAATCCTACCTGACCGGCGAACCATATCTTCTCCCCAAGGCGACCGGTGCAGAAGTGCTGTCGGGCGCCATCAACGGGGACGGGGCTCTGAGCATCCGCGCAGAACGCAGGGCAGTTGATTCCCGCTATGCCAAGATCATGCAGGTCATGCGGGAGTCCGAACAGAGACGTCCACGCATTCGGCGGCTGGCGGACCAGATCGGAGCTGTATACACACCGCTGGCCATTGCCGTGGCACTGGCGTCATGGTTATTGAGTGGCGAGGTGCTGCGTTTTCTGGCGGTTCTGGTGGTTGCCACGCCCTGCCCTCTTCTCATTGCCATTCCCGTCGCGATTATCGGATCGGTGTCGCTGTCAGCCCGGCGCGGTATCATCATCAAGGATCCTGCCGTACTGGAGAAAATCGACACCTGCCGCGTGGCCATCTTTGACAAAACCGGAACCCTGACCTACGGAGAACCCCGGCTCACCGACATAGTCCCGGCACAGGGATTTGAAAGTGACGACATCCTCAGGGCAATGGCCAGTCTCGAGCAATTTTCCAGGCACCCTCTGGCAGAAGCCGTGATGCAGGCCGCAAAAGAGCGGCGCCTCAAACTTCAGGAGGTCACAGAGGTCAGTGAAAGGCCCGGTGAAGGGCTTCGGGGACAAATCGACGGCCGGAACATACAGGTCACAAGCCGGAAAAAAATGACTGCCGGCGCCCCCGGTCTGGCTGATGCCCTTCCGCCGACCCAGGGGGGTCTCGAATGCGTCATCCTCATAGACGGCCGGTACGCCGCCACCTGCCGGTTCCGGGATGAGCCACGGGAGGAGGGATTTCACTTTATCCGCCACCTCAAACCGTTCCACGGATTCGACCGCATCATGCTCGTTTCCGGCGACCGGGAATCCGAAGTCCGTTACCTCGCCGAGAAGGTGGGCATCACCGAGGTTCGGTACAACCAGACGCCGGAGCAGAAACTGGCGCTGG
>JAUIAG010000247.1 GCA_030425355.1 Verrucomicrobiia bacterium | reverse complement strand
GGGCGCATGGTCGCCAACTCACCTCTCAACTCCCCCGTCGGCAACACCGCCATACGCGAAAAGGCGTACGGATACCGCGAACAGAATTTCCGCGAGAACTTCCCCCTGGATGCTAATAACGACGGCCGCACGGATGTCATTATCCAGGACGACAGACAGATCGGTCTGTATCTCAGCCAGGACCGGAATACCGGCCCGGATGATCCGGTGAGGGGGACGACACCACGCGGCGTCACTGGAACGCTCGAGCCCACGTGGTTTGTCACCGACATACTCCGCACCGGCGGGCGGTCATGGGAATTCCGCCGCAGCGATGACCTCGTTGCCGGAGACTTCAACGGCGATGGGAACCAGGACGTCATTGCCCACAACGACGACGCCTGGAACCAGCCATACATCGGCCTCCTTCGCTCGACCGGAACGGCTCTTGAAATCGTCAGACGATACGATGGTGCTCTCAACGGATGGCAGATGCGCCGCGATGACAAGGTTCAGATGGCCGACTTTGACGGTGACGGAAAAATGGAGATGACCATCTTCAACGGCACCCGGTGGTCGATGCCCTACCTCGGTATCTACCGCGTCAATGCCAACAACCAGCTGGTGTTCATGAATCGCTTCGATAAATACCTTCCCGGTTGGGAAATGGGCCGTCACGAGAAATTCCACTTCTGCGATGTCAACGGTGATGGAGCCGATGATATTATTGCCATGAACCAGGATGACTGGGCAAAGGTCCACATCCACGTCTATGTGTCCCAGGGCAATGGCGACTTCACCCTCGCCGACCGCTATTATGGACAGATCTCCAATGGCATCACATGGAATATCAACCGCCGTGACCGGTATTTCTTCGGCGACTGGGATGGGGATTCCATCTGTGACTTCGCCATCTTCAACGGCAAGACATTCTCCACCGAGTTCCTCGGTCTGTTCCGTTTCAATGGCGAAGGGAAGATGTCGGGATTCAAACTGTATTCCGACTCGGTGCCGGGCTGGAATTTCCAGGGCAATGACAGGATCGTGCCATTTGACCGCAATGGCGACAGTATCACTGACATTGTCATCTACAATGCATGGGACTGGGGAAACCGCGAATACCTTGGCATACTCGCCAACGACGGAAAGGGGAACCTCGGAGGTCGATGGCAGGAAGGCTGGATCGGCGGCTGGAACCTTGGTCGATTCGACAGCTTCAAGGTTGTTGATTTCCGTGGCACCGGCAAATGGGATGACCTGTTTATCTTCAACAAGAACTGGTTCGGAATGCTGCGGGGACGCAAGACACACTTCTCCCTCGAGGCCATCTACTACAGATGGATCCAGAACCAGCGGTATCATCAGAACAGCCTCTACTGATGTCTCACCCGATCAACCCCAGGTTTATCCATGAAAACAGAAACCAGTCTGACCGGGAGTAGTCATCATGAAGAATACATATATACAAGCCCCGTTGAATAACAGGCTTTCGCATAACCGCCCGCTGACACCACGTCGGCAGGCCCTGGCAGCGCTTATCGCTGCATGCTGCCAGATTTCGCTCGTGTCGGTCGCCGATCCGGTGGCTGTGAAACAGACGCAAACCATCGACAGAACTCTTGTGGCCGCCATCAAGCTCGACACGACAGGAGACACGGACGAGGACGGACTCTCCGACGGGGAGGAATCCTTCCGCTACGGAACATTCGTCAATCGTGCCGACTCCGATCTGGACGGTATCTCCGACTTCCAGGAGCTTTTTGACGGGCTCAATGCTCTCAATATTGTTCCAAGGGTCAGTAAAGCGCTGCAACTCGTCGCGGGCTTCACGCTCGATACCACCCCCGACCAGGACGGGGACGGATTGAGTGACGGACGTGAATCCGAATCCATCGGAACCCGGCCGCTTCTTAGGGACTCGGACTTCGATGGGGTGGGCGACTTCGCCGAGCTCCTCGACGGCCGCAGTCCGCTCCGCTCCCCGGTGGTGATCCGCACTCTCGACCGCACTGTTCAGTCCGGAGGGTTCCTGCTCGATACAACCGGTGACGCCGATCAGGACGGCCTCAGTGACGGGTATGAACGCAACGTCTCAATGACCAATGTCAATCTCTTCGATACTGACGAAGACGGTACGGGAGATGGTGACGAGGTCTTCGCCGGCACCAACCCGCTTGACAGGACTGTCATTGTCGTTCCGATATCACTGTCATTCGGCATCGCATCGGTCAGCGACACTTCTCTCACGATCTTCTTCGAAGGCACCGGAAACCCCAGTGTGCGGCTTCTCGGATCTCCGGACCTCCGGCGGTGGGAGGAAATCGATATCCTCAGCTTCGGGGATGGAGAATCCTTCAGCACAACCCTGGAGATTCCCATGGAATTCGATGTCGAATTCTTCCGCGTCGAGGTCCTGGAGTAACAGCAATTCCTTCAGCTGATAACTGAAACTCACAACTGACTCATCAACCACACCAGCCCGCTGTGTCGATGCCAAGCACTCACAGCGGGCTCTTTTGTGCCCTGATTGGTCCCCCGGCCCGGGAGCAAATGACTGCGCAAGCTGATGCCGGCCAGGGCACGTCCGTTCACCGCTCCTCCTCGACCCTGTGAAGGCGCAGAACAGAAGGCATCAGACAGCAGCTGCTGAAGAGTGAATAGGGGAAACCGAAAAAGAAAAAGACTGGTGGAGCCGAGGGGAGTCGAACCCCTGACCCCCACAATGCCATTGTGGTGCTCTACCAACTGAGCTACGACCCCAGCCTTGAGGGATCAGAATAGTTCATCATCACCCGTCCGGTGTCAACGGTTTTTCTGGATCATGCTGAAAAAAGATCCACCAGTCTTTCTGACGGTGGATTGTCGGATGCCCGGTCGGGGCGTCACTGCAGCAATCAGAAATCAGAGACCCAGAACCCGCTTCCCTTCTGCGGAGATCATCGACTGGTGCCATGGCGGGTCCCAAACCACCTCCACCGCCGCATCATCAATGCCTTCCAGGGAGAGAATGCGGTTCTGGGCATCCTCCGCAATCACCGGTCCCATACCGCATCCAGGCGCGGTGAGTGTCATTTTGACGTCGACGACGCGCCTGCTGCCTTCCTCCCGGATGACCAGATCATAGATAAGTCCAAGATCGACGATGTTGACCGGGATTTCCGGGTCGTAAACCGACTTGAGGGCATCCCATATGGCCTTCTCGTCGGCCGGCACGCCCGTTGATGGGGATGATTCACTCGCCTCCGGGGCTTTGTCCATACCCAGGGCATCGGCATTCTCATTCTGTATCCGGAACAGGCCTCCCGGGGCCTGGACGGTATAGGTGCCGCCAAGCGACTGGGTGATGTAAACCTCAGTGCCCTCCGGAAGCATCGTCTCCCTCCCGGACGGGATGGTGATCGCCGGACAGTCACGCTTCAATTGTATTGTATCCATCAGGTGCCAACTATCAGCATGAACACTTCAAAGGTCAATTCCGCGACAGGACCACTCCTCCATACTCCTCCCCGGGAATGCCCGAATACAGGCATTTTCAAAATCATCCCGGGCAGCTATGATTGCCCCATGAACCTGCGCATCTCTCCAGCATGGCACCTGTTGCCGCTGTCTCTGACCGTGTCCATGGCACTCTTTACTTCAATCCCGGATTCGAGTGCCGAATCATTTGAAACTCAGGAAATAGACAAGGACGTCGCCATCGGCTACGGGTTGGCTCTCGCTGATGTCAATGGCGACGGCAGCACCGATATTGTCCTCTGCGATAAGAATGATATCTACTGGTATTCCAATCCCGGCTGGACGAAACACCGGGTTGTTCATCAACTCACCGAAAGGGATCATGTCTGCCTCGATGCCGCGGATATCAACGGCGACGGGAAGGCTGAAATCGCCGCCGGAGCTGAATGGAATCCCGGCGACACCCTGAACTCGGGAAGCCTCCATTATCTGGTGCCCGGCCATGACCGGACGGCTCAATGGTCACCTGTCACGCTGCCCAATGAACCCACCATACACCGGATCCGATGGATCGATGGCCCTTTCGGGCAGAAACAACTGCTTGTCGCTCCACTACATGGGCGCGGAAACACCGGAGGGCAGGGGGCCGGTGTTCTGCTGGAGGCCTATACTTTTCCCGGAGATCCATCCCGCGAATGGCCAAGAACTCTCGTCAACGGCGAACTCCACATGACCCACAATGTCGACCTGGTGCAAATGGATGCCGATCCCGAGCATGAAATCCTCATCGCAGCACGCGAAGGAATTTATCTGGCAGACTGGAAAGGCTATGCATGGGTTTCCACTCAGCTCGCCGGCCCCGAATCCGGACATCAGGACTTCATCGGAGCCAGTGAGGTCCGACTCGGGCGGATGAAAAACGGATCCGCCTTTTTTGCCACAGTCGAAGCATTTCACGGCAATAACCTGGTGCTCTACACATCTTCGAGTCCCGACGGCAGGGAAACCTACAACCGCCGTATTCTCACTGATGACATGAATGGAGGGCATGCCATTGTCACCGGGGACTTTCTTGGCCTCGGCTATGACCAGATTGTCGTTGGCTGGAGACTCAAGAACCGTCGCAATAACTGGGGCGTTCGTCTTTATCAGATGAAGGATGAAAACCCGGCCAGCTGGGAAGCCTCATGGATTGATGAGGATGGAATGGCTGCAGAGGATATCAAAGCCGCAGACCTCGACGGTGACGGCGACCTCGATCTCGTGGCAGCCGGGCGTTCTTCCCACAACCTCCGCATCTACTGGAATCAGCTCAGGTAAGCATCCATGCATTTCATCACCGCATGGGTATCTCCGCTGGTCCGTAAGCGACCCAACCCCGGCAGAATGTTGTCCCGGAAATTATCTCTGCCTCACTGTGTGGTGTTTTGAACTGGCCGGGTTTTCAGCGCAGGTGGGTATTGTCCTCGCGCTGCAGGTCGTAGATCACCACGGCCTGCGCGGCATGGTTGGCTGCCGGATTCCGCGACCTCGCTGCATTGATCGCCGAGTCGCGGGCGTTGTCATCCGGCTTGTATTTTGAGTGGAGGGCAAAATGATGGCGGCTGGTTTCCTCATTGCCGGTTCTTGCATGCAGCAGTCCAAGATTGTAATGAGCGGTCAGGTTCTCAGGATCGATCTCAAGGACCTGCTCAAATCGCGCAATCGCCTGCGCCAGCAGCTCCTCCTGAACTTCCGGTTCAGAACGCTTCTGCTTTGCCAGCTCGAAAAGGGTCAGTCCGAGTTCGTTGATGACCATGTAGTCACGGCTGAAATCAAATCCGCGGCTCGTCATCGCCTCATATTTGTCTTCAAGGATGCTCCGGAACTGGCGAGCGGCTTCTTCGAGGTATCCATTCTGTTTGTTGACAAGGCCTGTGAGCCATGCAACCAGCCAGGGCGGAGCCGGTTCTTCAAATGATGCCGCCCGATTGAGAGCCGCCACCGCTTCATCCAGTCGGCCTTCCTTCACAAAGACCCGCGCCAGATTCACCGGGCCGTCCGCACGGCCCAGTTTTTCGACTTCGGCAAAGGCCTCTGAGGCCTGTATCAGTTCACCCCGGTTGGTCCCGGAACTGCCGCGAAGCAGCAGACCGATGCCGTAATCATTCCAGCGCTGCCACATTGGCTTCCGGACCTTTCTGCCGCCCGTGTCTTCATCTCCGGCGGCCATCCCTTCCAGTGGAAGAGTCACCGCATCAGATGAAATGACCCGCACCGGAAGATCATTGGTGACCTGAAACGCTTCGTCCCGTTTGTATCCATCGCCGTAAACGTAGTTGAAATATATGGTATCGAACTTGCGGTAATTGAGTTTCGCATTGATGGAGATGGCCTCATCGATATCTTCCGGGACTTCAAACTGATAATGCACGACAAACCCGGCACCCGGAGGAATCTGATTATTATACAGCGGCGTGAAGATATCCTGGGCGTTCCGCCGGTCGATCCGGTTCCCATTCCGGTCCAGCATGTAAACATTGACAAAATGGGACCAGGGATCGACTTCGTTATATTCTCCCATGCCCCCGCTCCGTCCAATAAGCCTGTCGCCGCTTCGGATCTCCACATCCACCCAGATCTCATTTGAATCCACTGTCCCCTGGGAAAAAAGGTGACCGATGGTGTGAGTCCGCAGCACAACTTCCAGCAGGTAAGTGGAGCCCTTCTTCAACGCAGGTATTTCGGGCCGGATCGGCGCAATCAGCTCTCCGGTGATTTCTCCGCCTTCCCGCAGACCGAAGATGTCAATGCTGACAGACTCCCCGCTGAATTCCTCGTGCTTCGCGATAATCTCACTGTCTCCCCTCACGTGCGGCAGAGCAGTGTTCGCCGAGGCAAAAAGGTGATCGTGGATATACCGGCGACTGGTGTTTGTCGGATTGAAATAGCCGGCTCCGAAGTCTCCCGACTCAACCAGCGGCATGTGACAGCTGGCGCAGTTATCAGACGCCTTCGGTGGAAAATAGAAAGACCTCGACCCATGCCCGGCACCACTCAACAGAAAAGGATCATAGTGATTCTGCCCCCGGAGCCATTCCTTGTATCCCGTCAGTTCCCCCGGGAGGCTTACCTTGTGGCAGGTGGAGCAGAATTCCTCGCTTTTCATGAAATCCTTCAAAAACATCCGTTTGTGAAAGGCGGGCTTGGCCTTCACCAGCTGGTTGTTGATGTATTGCAGAAATTTATTGGTTGAGTAGGCAAACGGGTAATGAATGGGCTCAGCTATGGTGTAATCCGCGTTGCCAATCGGACTGTCCACACTGGTTATCGCATGGCAGGCCGTGCAGGTGATCCCCGCATGTGCAGTAGGGTCCCTGCGGATGTCGTAGTCGGGATTGTCGAACTTGCCGCTGAAAAACGGAACCGGGTCGTGACAACCGGCGCACCAGCGTGATGCCTTGACCGATCCATCCCGCTCCAGTGTCACTTTCCGCGTCTCCTCCACACTGAATAAATAAAAGGGGTTGTTGAACGAACTGAAATGATGCGAACTGTGGAACCACCCCTCATATGCATCCTCATGACACTTCATGCAGTAGTCGTCCATCATCATCGCCTTCTCGGAAATAAACTTCCCGGATTCAGTCCGCGCCTCGCTGGGTTCAAAATATTTTTCCCCCTCGACTGATGCCTCTTCGTTCACCGGCGGGTGAGCGCCGTGCAGCGCAATCATCGCCGCGACCAGCACCACAACCCCGCCCGCCAGCTTTATCCCGGTCCTCCACTGAATCTTTGGACCCGCCAGCCGGTGCAGTACGTAAAGCCAGATGCACAGCACCGGCGCAATCACATGCGCCCAGTAGGCAGCAGACCTTAAATTCGGATCCTTCAACCCGATGTTCCGGAATTCAAAGATGTCGATTCGCGTCAGCCCGATCCCCGTCACCAGCACCACAATCCCCATGGCAAACAATCCATAACCCACCATCACCGCACGACGGTTCGGGCGGTTCCAGGAATTGCGCATATGGATAATCCCGAATACCAGATACGGGATGATGAACCCCACTCCAAGCACCAGATGCGCCAGAAACATCAACTGGTAAAAATAATTCTGATAAACCACCCCTTCATTCGCCCACTCCAGAAAGGTCACCGCCGCCAGGTAAGCCGAATTCCCCCCAAGCAATGCCACAAACAAAAAGACAATGCCAAGCACCACCCGCAGCTTCGGACCAATCGCACGCACATAACGCCGACGCTTCGCCCCAGTTTCTCCTGTAATGCCCATG
>JAUIAG010000246.1 GCA_030425355.1 Verrucomicrobiia bacterium | reverse complement strand
CGGGGGAACCGTTTTCAAGGGTCTTGATCTGAGTCTTCCGCGGGGAACGCTCCTGCAGCCGGGCATACCGGCGCTGCTTCTGCCGATGGATGAAATCTTCGCTGAGCCCGGACTTGAAGCCATGGTGATGGCCCGGTACGAAGGCAGGCTGGACAACGGCGGCGAATCCCTCAGGCTCACAGATTTTCTCAACAGGACCATAGCCGCAGCGGACTATGACGACGGACCGCCCTGGCCGCAGCAGGCCGATGGCGACGGCATGTCGCTGCAATTGCGGAATGCCCTTGCGCCGGGATTTTCGGGTGACGAATCCGACTGGGTGGCAGCCCCGCCAACACCCGGCGAGCTGTATTTCCCGGTGAGCATCCGCCACGCGGGCTCCGCATCTGATGGACAGGAACTGGTCTTCCAGCTGGAGAACCCGGCAGGGCTGGTCATCGTCCTGATGAGTTCGACGAATCTGAAAACCTGGACAGCCGCCGCCTTCCAGCAGAATGCTGCGGAAGACATGGAATTCCGGATCCCGACAGCCAGCCTCGCGTCACCGTCCTTCTTCCGTCTTGAAGTTGTCTCTCCCTGAAAGTGGAGGATGGTTCAGGATGACGACTCATCGGAGCCGCCGATCATCGCACGCATCGAACTGAAGAACTTCGAGGAATCCGACTTCGAGACTGGCCTTGGAACACTCGAATCGTGTCGCTCAAACAGCTCGTCGGGAATCTCCTTGAGAAACGGACTCGGGTGCCGGGGCATGATCTTGCCGCGGTTCATCCTGCCGCGGCAGTAACCGATGTAAAGCTGCTTCTGGGCGCGGGTGCAGGCCACGTAAAACAGCCGCCGTTCCTCCTCGATGGTGCCCTCCTCCAGGGATCGCATGTGGGGAACTATCCCGTGTTCGCACCCTGCTATGTAAACCACCGGAAACTCAAGTCCCTTGCAGCTGTGCATGGTGATCAGCGTGACGACATTGGCATCGCCGGAGCGGGACTTGTCATTCAGCCGCTCGGCGTCGAGGGTGGTGTCCGTGAGGAAGTCCGCCAGCCGGTCCCGGTGGGACTTGCTGTTTCCCGTGACGGTGCTGTCTATGGATTCAATCAGATCGCGGACATTCTTCTCCCGGGCCTCGCCGGATTCCTCGTCCTTCTCGATTTTCCTGACTTCCTGAAAAAAGCCGATGTCGGCGAAAAACTCTGTGAGGATGGCACCGGGAGTTCCGAGGGTTTCCTCAAGTGAATCCTGCACGGTGCGGATGCGCTCATAGAATTCCATGACGGCGATTCGTGTTTTCGGCTGCAGCTGATCTAGGACATCGGTATGAGGCAGGACCTTCCACAGTGGTGCCGAACGATCCTCGGCAGCGGCCAGAAGCTTCTGAACCGAAGTCGCACCGATCCCGCGGGGCGGTGTGTTGAGGATCCGCAGGAGACTGGTGTCGTCCGACGGGTTCACCAGAAGTTTCAGATAGGCCAGTGTGTCGCGGATTTCCTTGCGGTCAAAGAAGCTCATGCCGCCAATCAGCACATAGGGGATACGGGCCTTTCTCAGCGCCATTTCAAAAGCCCGGCTCTGCTGGTTGGTTCGAAACAGAATTGCCTGACTGCCATAGTCCACACCCCGGAGGATCCGGTCTGCATCTATGCGGTCGATCACAGACTGGGCTTCAATCTCGTCGGTCTCAAATGAATAAAGGCCGATGAGATCGCCGACGCCGTTTTCAGACCAGAGGTTTTTTTCCCGACGCCGTGGGTTGTTCCGGATGAGTGAATTGGCGGCTTTGAGGATGGTGTTGGTTGAACGGTAGTTCTGTTCCAGCTTGATGACTTTGAGGGCGGGAAAATGTTCCTCGAGGTTGAGGAGGTTGGAAATCTCCGCGCCACGCCATCCGTAAATACTCTGGTCATCGTCGCCCACCACGCAGAGGTTCTGATGCTCTTTTGCCAGAAGAAGCAGCAGCTCCAGCTGGATACGGTTGGTGTCCTGGTATTCGTCCACCATGAGATACTTGAACTGCTCCTGATAGCGGCGAACCACCTCCGGGTGGTCGCGGAAGAGACTCAGAGTGAGCAGAAGAAGGTCATCGAAATCCACGGCATTGGCGGTTTTCAGAGCCTGTTCGTAGCGTCTTGCGATACGGTCGAGATCGGGGCCCCATGCAGGCGGTTTTTCACCAACAGGAGCTGCCGCCCAGTTGCGGTAGCGGCTGATCATCGCCAGAAGCAGCGGCGGGTCCTTGGGGAGGTCCTCACCCGCAAACTGTGCTATCAGCCGCTTCATCAAACCAATCTGGTCCGCCTGATCGTAAATGACGAACTGGCGGCCATATCCCAGATGCTGGATGGACTCGCGAAGCACCCGGACCCCGAACGAATGGAAAGTGCTCAATACCGGGCGCGCCGATTTTTTCCGGCCACTCCCGATCATCCCCACAACCCGCTCCCGCATCTCGTTGGCAGCTTTGTTGGAGAAGGTCAGACAGAGGATTGAATCCGGCACAATCCCCTTGCGTATCATATGGGCGACCCGGCAGGTCAATGTACGGGTCTTCCCGGTGCCGGCTCCGGCCAGAATCAGCACCGGACCGTGTATCTGCCTCACCGCATCCCGCTGGGGAGCATTTAATGCCTCTTCCCTGAACATCGAGCCGAGGATGGTAAAGGAACCCGGTCATTCAGGCGAGAGGGAAAGCAGCGCATCACAATAATTTGCCGAAACCGGTCGAAAGCCCCATCTCCCAAGCCGTTAAAATGCCGGAAAACCCCCTCTCCTGGTAATTATCCAGATCATATCGCCTTCTTTCAACGAGATAACCACCTCATGTTGGCCAGTCCAATAATTCTTGATCCAATTCAGAGTTAACATCGCAAAAAAGTATGAGCCGGAATCGACTCACCTCGCCCGGAAAGATTTCCCACGATTGGCCGTCCATATGTCTGAAAGCGTACGATTCTGGCCGGAATATTGATTTTTAGACGCTCTCCGGCTTGTCACGGGAGATCAGTGAAATTCTCCAAGCAGCGTCCTGTTACAGGGTGAGCATTTTAAGGCCAAGCAGGGCGCACGGTGGAAGCCCTGTGTGAAACCCGGCGCAACCATAGGGTCATGGAGTCCAGCAATACCTCAAGTCCTGTGTTGGCGATCAGGCCATTCTGAACACAGGGAGCCAAGGTGTTGCACGAGGGGATACAAAGCATTCAGCAGGGGCGATGGAAACCACAAACGACTGGCATCACGTTGAGAGAACTGCCCCAATCTGGCCGACGGCTGGACGGGAATCCACAGAAATGCCGGGACTCAATAAGCGTAAAATGATGATTGAGTCCGGATCAATTCTGGCGCACTTCAGTTTGAGAACCACGCTGGGGACCAAAAATTATAAGACAAGAAGTTCGAATTCGGGGTCTCCAAACTCGGTCACGGGCACCTGCTCCATGAGAAAAAGTTGCCTCCGCCACCGTCGCCGATGACGGGATCTCAGCCATAACAATCTATAACCACAAGGGCAAATCAAGGCTGTCCTGTTTCGGGAGGGATTGATATCGGCTGATGGATTTTATTGAGATTTCACGGCAACCTCCGCTGTGGCCCCGTAGAGCTCATCGATGTTAATATAATCTCCTGATGAATCATCACGCCCGACAATAAAATAATCATCCCGGCCATTGACATATAATAGTCGGATAGCGAGTTCCTCCAGCCCTTCCGGAATCCCCGGGACACTCCATGCCCCATTGCTGCCGGTTTTAGAAAGATTTATCCGGTGTTCAACAACATGTCCTGTGTCGTCCCTGACAATACCATTTACGATCACGATGGCATTACTTACAGGTCTTCCATCCCTGGCCATGAATTTCCCTCCCACAGAAACAGCTGGCATTACCTTCAATTGTATTTTCTCCGGGGGTTCTGGGGTATTCCCCTGATTCCATTCCACAGGCAGGCATGCCCAATCATCAGATTGAACGGATATTTTGTAGTGTATTGGATACCCGAATCCCAGAGGAACCCTGCAGACCCCGTTTTTATCTGTAATCATGAGCAGTGGAGGCAGCTGGGAAAGCTCAGAAACCCTATCGGTTATCTGCAAAGCAACGCCCTCCAAAGGCTTCTCGTCCACACCTGACTGCACCTGGACCTCAAGCTTTTTAATTCCTGCGCCCGGTTCAGGGATCCCGAATCTTTCCATAAGTTCAATCGTCATCGGATCCGTTTCCCATATGGTCCCGGTTTGGAAGAAGACACCATTGTATGATACATTGAGCACAGGCCGGTGTAAATGGCAGCGAAGAATCGGCACTACAGGCCCAAACTCGGCGACCTGCAGGATCTTCCAACTCTTCATAGTCAGGTTTCTGTTTTTCTGCAATTCGACTCTGGTAGTAGCTGGCTTGCCATTGAATTCATAAATATACGAAACATGCAGAACAGGGTCATAGCTGCCGTAAAGCCTACTGACTCCAGTACGGGCCTCAAGCGGGCTCAGAAAAACTGACGGATCATCAATGTAGTTCGGGACCAAATCTGACAGCCAGTCAGGGAGAGTGCCCTTGTCTTTTTCATACCGCTTCAGAGCCGAATAGATTTTCATCATCTGAATTTTATCTATCTCTCTCTCCAGAGAAATCCTGTCGCCCTCCTCCGGAAATTGCATGGGCACGGGGCGCATTGGACCTTGAGCATAGGATCCGGGATGAAAAAGAATAACCAGTATGATCAGACAAAAAGAAAAGTCCCAGGATGCACTTTTTGTTTTCATGATAATTTTTACTATTTTTTATTGTTTAACCGAACCTAAATAGACCCACAGAAACCCATGCTTTGTCTGAACCGCATCAAGCGCATCCAATTCAAAGTGGTCACCTACGACCAGATCAAGGACCCCGTCTGAGTTCCAGTCACACGTCACAGGCTTTGTGAATTGCACGCTTATTCCTGAAGGCTGAACTTCGTCATTTAAGGCGTAGCTTCTGTCAGATCGAACGAGGATTTCCGCAGGGGAAAAGAGTCTTGATGGGCCATTATTTTTACCAAAAGCTATGTACACATCCCCGCCGGACGAGCCGAATATAACATCCATAAAACCGTCCTGATTCCAGTCTACAGCGTGAGGAGATACATACCGGATGAAATTACTGATTGGGAAAATTTCACGGCTGGCATCCTTGTTTGATGTTTCCGGCTGGATGGATATGTCAAGGCTGCCAATCTTGGCAAAAGTCGGTTTTCCCTCAGGGCGGGTTAAATTATTCAAAACAAAAATCTCGCCTCCCTGATTTCCTACGAGAATGTCGGTATCCCCGTCACCGTCCCAGTCTACTGTATCGAGGGAAAGGTATCTTCCAAGGGAGCCCGACAACCCCGGCCTGGCTATAGGTCTCAGCGGTTCCAGCTTGCTGAATGTCCTGTTTCTATTCTGCATGGCCATGTATATCTCACCTGAAGCGGACCCAAAAATCAGATCATTCAAACGATCATGGTTGAGATCTATCAATCTTGGGACAGGCATTCCGGAAGGGATAACCGCCAGATCGCTGCCTGCCCGGAAATGGGCACCGCCAGTAAAAACCGGATTCCCGGCGCTGCCTCTATTTCGGAAAATTTTCACCCATGACCCGCCCGATTGCCCGACAATGAGGTCAAAATTTCCATCCTGATCAAAATCCGAGATATCAGGGGATGCATGCCCAAAGTATGCGTCCAATGGCTTTTCGTTTATAGTAACAGGAAAGGGCTCCATTAGATGAATTTCAAGTGGGGCGGCTTTTCTGTTTTCAATCACAGTTTCGAATGCGCGTTCATTTCCAGAATAGGCATCATTCTGCGGATCAAGTGCTAGAGGATCCGCTCGCAGCTTAAATGAAAGCAGTGTCACGAGAAAGATTGATACTGCCGAAATCCATGAAATGGATACGGGATGAGTTACCGACATAGTAATTCAAGGATATGTTTTTACCTCTGGCATACTGAACCTTCCTCAAGTTCAGAAAAGCTTCTCACGGGCAAGGAATGTGATGGCTGCAATGTGACGGAAACCCAGCCGTGCATCATTGGAAAGCTCCTTTGTTTGTGAGAAAAAGCTTTGCGACTCCACCTGTTCTCAAGGTATTTAGACCTTTTTGCGATGGATTGAAGATGACTCTCCAGCAATGACTGAATTTAGTCAATAACTAAATTATGCAATAACCTTAATCCTGACTTGCCCACCCGCTCAACTCTGTCAAACGCACAGTATCAGGCCACGTATGGGATCAGACTAAAAAATGGCACTGGTGCCAATCCAGTGCCATGGCTTTTAATGATGAGCATTCCATGCGCATGCTATTTAGTGTTCCCGCGCCAGCTGCGGTGGACCCATGGGCGTTTGAGCAGTCGGTCGACCATTTCCTCGACCTTGTCATCGCCTGTCGCGCCCTTCCAGTTCAGCTCACCCTGCCACCACAGACGGATGTAGCCATCCTGATCAATGACGTAGACTGTCGGCCACATGGTGTTGGCCCATGACTTCCAGTTGGTCATTTCGAGATCGACCATGATCGGAAAAGTGAGCCCTCTTTTTCTGGCAGCCTCCTTGACGGCTTCGGGGTCCCGTTCGCGGGATGTTTCCGGTGATTGAATCCCGAGGACCACCACCTGATCCCCGTATTTTTCGTGCCAGCTCTGGTAGTGACCGAAATTGGCGTGGCAGTTATGACACTGGAAAGCATAGAAGTGCAGGAGGACGACCTTGCCACGGAGCTGTTTGAGGGTTAGTGGCCTGGAGTTGATCCAGTGCTGGACCGACTCCAGTTCGGGGGCCATGGGGTAAATACGGCTGAGTTTTGATGTATCGAAGGGCGATCCGATGAGCTGTGAAAGCTTCCGGAACTGCTGCTGGTTGAGGAGAGTCTGAGGGGCGGACTGTTCGGCCCGGCTGAGCTGACTGAGAGTGGCCTGAAGCGAGCCGGTGGGCTCATTTTTCATGGTGGCGGTTTGTAAATCTTTTGTCGCTTTATCCACCGCAGTGGCCAGGTCCACCAGTTTCTGTCTCTGTTCCGGCTGCATGCCGATCATCCGCCCGAGATCGTCGCGGAGGAGCATCCTTGTCCCCTGGGCACGGTATTCGAGCTGGGTCAGACGCCGCAGTTGTTCCCGTGTCCCGATGCGCATCACCAGCTGCCGCACCCTGGCTTCGAGCTGCGAGATGATTTCCCGCTGCTGTTCGGCCGGTTTGATTCGCGCCCGGAACCACGTGCCGTCGATCTCCTCGAAGAGGGCTTCCAGGCTGGCCAGCTGGGCATCGGATAATTTCAGTTCCTTGTGCACCTCGGGCGCATGCATGAGTCCCAGCAGATGCTGTGGAATCAGCTCCGCATACCTGTCCGCCGCCGACAAATTCGGAGCCAGTGGGCTGAAGAGAATGAGCAGCGCCTGCATGAGCAATGCCGCCTTCACCAAAGGGCTTTGAGTGTATGCTGTCTGTTTCTGCATGGATCACCTTCCAATGTGGGAGGAATGACTTTCCATTTTATTCCGCATTCCGAAGTGGAAGTTTGAGCGGAGGTCGGAAATGAACCTATTACCCTGCTCGCGAATTATCCGAAAACTACCACCCGCATGACCTGGGGTCAAGGAACGCCGAGAGTCGCGGGCCGCGACGGAACGACCCCGGGACGGTTACGTCCACCCCGAAGGGGCGGTGTTTATTTTTGCCGGGGTCCCGGGGTTGCGCTCGTTCCTCGCTCCA
>JAUIAG010000245.1 GCA_030425355.1 Verrucomicrobiia bacterium | reverse complement strand
ACACTAACAGGAACAGGTAGAGAATACTTCTTCGCATAGGTTGGGATTCAGAGTTGTTGGATTTATTCGTTCAAGGGTTAAAAGGAAATTGTTTCACCGGGCAGGGCAGGTGTTGATTCAGGAACCCGATGGTTGTCTGTGACTGCTTCATATCCAGACGCAATCCGGATCAATGTCGGTTCGCTCCATGGGCGGCCGAGGATTTCAAGCCCGACCGGAAGTCCATCCGGTGTGAATCCCATCGGGACAATCATGGCGGGGAGGCCTGTCACCGGACTCAACTGGTTGGCCCGGTACTGCCTTTCCGGGTCGTTGCGGTTGCCGAGTTTGAGTGGCCCGTGCAGTTTGTGGGGATAGATCAGGGCATCAAGGGCATACTTGTCCATAAGATCGATCACAGCCTGTCTGAGATGTTCTCTCCCGGTCAATGCAGCCCTGTAACGGGGGTCACGGTCGAGGTCTATGTCCAGTTCCAGAAGTCGGATATCCGTGTCCCTGACAGGAATGCCATCATGACCAAGGAGGAGTTCACGGGCTGTTTTAAACGGATAATTATTGCCCTGGTGTGTCAGATACTGGTTGATGGCGTGAATGCGTTCAAACCGGCTGGGTGATGGGTTGTTCTGAAGGTAGTCGGGGAGGTTGATTCCAAGCGCGACCGGATCAAAAACCAGTGCTCCGTTGTCCCTGAAGACCTGGATGGACCTCTTAGCCAGCTCCACCACGTCTTCTTTGACCGGCGAAAAATCCCACGCTTCCTTGAGGACGCCGACCCGGATTCCATTCAATCCATTTGTATCGAGAAATGAAACATAGGAATCCATCGGCATCTTCCCGAGACTGTTGGCAGTCCAGAGATCCTCAGGATCGAAACCGGCGATGACATCCAGGGTGACGCAGAGGTCGTACATACTGTGTGCCATGGGGCCACCCCGTTCACCGGTGATAAAACTCCACATCTGACCAGCACGGCTGATAAGCCCGGAAGTTGTCGAAAGGCCGAAAAGATTGCCGTCGCTGGTGGGAGTTCTGATTGAGAAACCGGTTTCACTGCCGAGGCCGACAGTTCCGAAACGCGCGGCCAGTCCGCCTGACGTGCCACTGCTCGACCATCCGGGCGTCCTGTCCAGTGCATAAGGGTTTCTGGTGTTTCCTCCCAGTGTTGAGGAGGCAATGGCATCGGGACGGCTGTACCAGTCACTCTGATTCACCTTGGCAAGAATGATCGCCCCGGCTTTCCTGAGGCGCGCCACGATTGTACAGTCCCTATCGGGAACAATTCCCTTGAGAGGCAGATAACCCCCTGTGGTTGGCATTTCCTCTGTGTCAAAGACGTCCTTGGCGAGAACTGGGATGCCGTGCAGGGGGGATCTGGGCCCACTCGTGCGTCGCTCCACATCCAAAGCCCGAGCCTGTTCCAGTGCATTCGGATTGATTGACAATACCGCCTTGATGCCGGGCCCCCGCGAATCATACGCCTCGATCCGCTTCAAATACATCCCGACGAGTTTTTCCGAAGTCAGGGCTCCTGAGTCCAGAGCCTTGTTGATGTCGCGGATACTGGCCCGGGTCAATGTGAATTCCTCCGAACTGACCGGGGAAACGGTTCCCATAATCGTTAAGGCGAGTATGAGGATTCCTGCAATTTTCATTTTCGTTGTCTCTGTTGAATTCCAGTTTGTTCCCCGGCCCTGACCTCGATCAGGCCGGGTTCAAATTGCCGGCCTTGTGTATCCCCCGAGCTCATTTTCCAGAAAGGCCATCGCTGAAAGAACTATGTCCTCGCGCCACGGCCCGGCCACCACCTGAACCCCGATTGGAAGACCGTTGGAGCAGGTTCCGCCTCTGACCACACCGGCCGGATATCCGGTCACGTTGTAAATACTGGTGAACGACCAGCCTGGAATTCCCCGATAATCATAAGGGTCTCCAATCTTTGGAACAGGTGTGGAACGAACAGGTGAAATCAGCACATCATAATTTTTCATGAAGCTGAGGATTTCGCTTTTGATCTCATCCTGAACTGCAAGCAGGCGGAAAAACTCTGCCGAGTCCATCAGGGGATAATCAAAGCGCCTGGAAGGGCCCGGAACTGTGGTTCCGTATTCTTCGGTGAGGCGTTTCTGCCATGCATTCCCGTCGGCATTCCTGATTTGTGAACGGATTTCCATCGCCTCCAGAATTCGTGGAGGTGTGTTTTCCTCGACACGGCAGCCAAGAGCCCTGAAGGCTTCAACTGCCGACATTATTGTGTTGGCGACTTCACTGGATGCTCCCGCCGCCCCCTGGCCCTGCTGCAGATAGAAGCAGACGCGCAGACTTGACGGATCAATCGCACCGGGATCCGGAAAGGGCAGATCGTGGATCGCGGCATCAGAGTAATCGGGCCCGCTTATCAGCGGCAGTATAGTCCTGAGATCCTCGACATAGCGCGCCATGGGACCCAGCTGTTGATACGAATCAAAGGGCCCGCCATAACCGACAATGTGACCGGTGCGCGGAACCCGGCCGGTGGTCGGCTTGATTCCGGCAATGCCGCAGGCATGAGACGGACTGCGGATGCTGCCGCCAAAGTCCGAGCCGATGTCAAAGGCACTGCCTCCAGCTGCCACGATTGCTCCGGCTCCGCCGCTGGATCCGAAAGTGGAGTAGCGGGTGTCGTAGGGGTTTTTAGTCATCCCGAAAAGGATATTGGCAGTTGTTCCCAGACCGCTGACGCCTCCGAGTGTGAATTCCGGAGTATTCGTTTTGCCCATCAATATCGCGCCGGCACTTCGCAGTCTCGCCACGACCGGTGCATCCGTTTTCGGCACGAAGTGGGACCGACCCTGTGTCCCGCCGGTGGTGACAACTCCTTCGGTATCGATGGAGTCCTTGATCGTCATCGGGACACCGTGCAGCGGACCGGAAACCTGGCCCCGGGCCAGCGCTGAATCCGCCTTCCCGGCTTCATCAAGGGCGCGTTCGAAGCAAGGTGTGACGAGCGCATTAATGTGAGGGTTGACCTTGTGGATGCGGTCGATATACATGCCGGTCAGTTCCTTTGAGGAAATCTTCCGGTTGCGGATCAGCGCTGCAAGACTGGTGGCAGACTCAAATAGTGTGTCCACTGAGGCAGAGCTTTCCGCTGCCGTGGAGTGGCCGAGTCCTGCTCCCGTGGCTGTGGTGAGTGCCGCCATGGATGCCGCATCCGCTTTTGATAAGTTATTCGAGAATGTTGTTTTCATCCTGTGGGTTTGGTCCGGGGTGGGGTGGAGTCATGAGTCCTTGGCGAGGGCGGGAATCTTCCATCCGCCAAAGCTGGTTTCCATGAAGGCTGCCGCTGCGAGGGAGATGTCCTCGCGCCATGGGGGAGCGACAAGCTGCAGTCCAAGTGGAAGTCCCTGGGGAGACCATCCGCAGCGGACCACTGTGGCCGGCCATCCGGTCAGGTTGTAAAGATTGGTGTATCCGGCATTTCCCGGAACAGGCTTTTCAAATGAGGGAGCCGGAAAGGCGTTCGCCGGGCAGAGAATCAGGTCATAGTTCTTTATCCATGCTGCCAGCTTTGACCGAATCGCATCCTGCTTCTGGAGAAGGAGAGTTATTTCCGGTGTCTGAAGCTTTTCTCCAGTGAGGTATCTGCGTATGCCTGATGAAGGTTCAGTGGTTCCCGCCTTGTCGAGCATCCTCTGGAACCATTCGCCGCCGTCGGCTGTCCTCAACCGGCCCCGTATTTCTGAAAACTCGGCAAAGCCCCCGTGATAATCCTCAGTCACCGAAGCTCCATGCTCCTCGAAAACACGTGCGGCTGCGCGGACCATGGCCCTTGTCTCAGCGGTTGGAGTCATGAGACCGTTGTCTTCATAAAAGGCGACCCGAAGCTTTTTGAGATCCACTGAAGCAGGGTCGCGAAGTGGAGCCGGGATGATGGCCGCGTCCTTCCAGTCGGGTCCTGATATAATTCGGAGAACCTCCCAGGCATCGCCGACAGAACGGGATAAAGGCCCCAGCTGCTGGTAGGAGTCAAAGACTCCGCCGTAACCCGGCCAGTGACCGGTTCGCGGCACCCGTCCGAATGTCGGCTTGATGCCCACCACGCCGCAGGCGTGAGCCGGACTTCTGATGCTGCCACCAAAATCCGATCCGATGTCGAAAGGGACACCGCAGGAGGCTACTATTGCGCCAGCTCCGCCACTTGAACCTCTTGGAGTATGGCCAAGGTTATACGGATTACAGGTTTGACCGTATACCAGATTCCAGGTTCCCCGAGCACCACCACCCAGAGTGAACTCTGGGGTGTTCGACTTACCCAGCAGAATCCCTCCTGCAGCTCGGAGCCGTGCCACAGCCGTGGCATCCACTGAAGGAACATTGTCCTTTAGTCCCAATGTCCCCGCGGTTGAGATCACTCCCTCCGTTTCGAGGGAGTCCTTGATCGTGAATGGGATGCCATGCAGAAAGCCTGTTGGCTGGCCCTTGAGTCTGGTCTGATCCGCGAGTTTCGCCTCTTTGAGAGCCCTTTCGGCGCACAGCTGCACAACAGCATTGATCCTGTCATTGACCCTGCCGATCTGGTCAAGGCAGGCGGTGACAATTTCAACACTGGAGGTCTGGCCGGTCTGCAGCAGCTTCGCCAGTTGAGCGGCTGACATCTCGACGAGACGGGTTGGAGCGGATCCGGAGGACGGTTCCCATTCAGCTGCACTAACCCGGCTGAAGAACCCACTGCGGGATACCCATGCAGCCGAAACCACTGCACCACCCAGGACTTTGGCAAAAAATTGCCTGCGGGTGGACACCAGTTTTCGCGAACTCGCTTCGGTCGACCGTGATTGATTGATGCTGCTCATGACTGTGCCTGCTGCCTGATGCGATAGGGGTCAGTGGGTTGCCGGAACGAGGATGAACTCGTCGTCCAGTTCAGGAGTGGTGGATGGCAGTTTCCTGTGGCCGGTAGCCTGTTCAAAAGAGAATGTCAGCCTGATGAGGGTCGACTCGTGGAATGGCTTCCCGAGGAATTCGAGACCGATGGGCATGCCGTCTGATTCTGTGAATCCTGCCGGAACGGTGATGGCTGGAAAGCCGGTGGTTGTGCTGATCCTCGTTCCCCGTCCGAGGACATTGTAGTTGTCTGCACCTCTCACGGCCCCCTTCTCGGGAGCTGCCTCTTCAATCGTGTAGGCAGGCTTGGTCTGGTAGGGGTAGATGATGGCATCGAGGTCGTATTTCTCGAAGAGCCCTAGCATCAGCTCTGTGAAGGCTTCGCGGTCACGGAAGAACTGGATGTAGTCCTTGTTGAAATGCATCGGTGGAGCTTTGAGTGCCCTTTCGAGGCCGGACTGAAGTTTGCCAAGTGCTTTGCCACTTTCGACAATGTCTTCGATGCTTTTTATCGGAGTGTCGCTGCGGCCGGAAAGATAGTGATTCATGGCCTCTTTCTTTTCAGCACCTCTGCTGCTTATATCCTTGAGGACCTGGAAGAAATCGATGCCGACGGGAAGGGGATCAATCAGGGTCGCTCCGGACTCAGAAATTGTTTCAATCGCATCCTCCACGATAAGGAGCGCTTCCTCGTCTTCCGGATCATTACCGAAATTCTCACGGAGAACGCCTATTCTCGAGTATTTCAGGCCGTCCCTGTCGAGGCTGGTCAGATAGCCCTCTTCCGGGATTTTCCCGACGCAGGCCATGGTGAGAAGATCGGCGGCGTCCATGCCGGCCATGGTGTGAAGGACGATGGCGGCATCCGTGACATTCCGGGCCATCGGTCCGGCGCGGTCAAGAGCGATGGAACTCGGGACAATGCCCGCGCGGCTGATGAGGCCGGTGCTGGGGGCGATTCCTACAAGGTTGTTCTTGCTGGAGGGATTGCGGATGGATGAGCCCGTCTCGGTGCCGAGTCCCACCTGTCCGAACACGGCGGCTATGGCGGCACCCGATCCGGCACTGGACCCGCCCGGGCTCAGCTTGAGATTGTAGGGATTCCGAACCTGATCAAATCCGCTGGTGCCGCTGGAACCACTGTTGAATTCATCGAGGTTGGTCTTGGCCATGATAATGGCTCCGACCTCACGCAGCTGCCGGATGGTGAAGGCATCCTTGTCAGGGTAGGATCCCTCGAAGACCAGTGAACCCCCGGTTGTCGGTAGGTCGAAAGTGTCAAAATTGTCTTTGGGCAGAATGGGAATTCCGTGGAGAAGACTTCTTGGGCCCGACTCCATCCGTTCCCTGTCGAGTTCCCTGGCAATTTCAATGGCATTCGGATTCAGATACCGGATGGAATGCAGCTCCGGGCCCTGCCGGTCATATGCCTCGATCCTTTTCAGATACATCATGACCAGTTCCTCGGAGGTGAGTGTTCCGGCATTAAAGGCCTCGTTGATCTGAAGGATGGTCGCTTCTGCGAGGGGGACTCGGACAAACTTCTGAGCCGTGGGTGCCGAATTGGCCTTTGATAATGGCTGCAGGCATGTCAGCGCCATGGCTGTCATCAGCACTGCCATGGCACCAGTGCCTGATCCGGGAACAGTGGACAAACGGAACAGTTTAGCTTTCGGATTTGATTTCATAATAATTGGTTTCTCTGGTTGATTACGGGGCTGGGTTATCTGTGAGTGCCATCAGTATTCGAAGACCTCACCCGGAAGAGCCGGCGTGGATTCCGGACTTTTTCTGTTTTTGGATGCCTTCTCGAAGCCGTAGGCAATGTTGATGAGGTTCCTGTCATCAAATGGCCTGCCTATGAACTGGATGGCAATCGGGAGATTGTCCCGGGTATACCCGCCCGGGGTAATGACAGCGGGCAGACCGGTATTGGAGGTCAGGGCATTCTGGGATTCAGGATGCCGGGTGGTGGCTCCGGCTTTCGGTGCCCCGATGGTCTTGAAGGGGATGGCAATGGCGTCGAGTTCGAACCTGTCCATGGTTTCGATCAGGAGATTCCGGATAGCCGTCTGGGCTTTCACACGTGAAAGGTAGTCAGGGCTGTCTGGCGGGAGAGGCATGCTCAGGTTCTCCCGGATTCGCGACTTGAAGATCTCGATCCCGAGTTTGTCCCGCATATCCTGAACCGACTTGTAGATGGCATCCGGGCCAAGCCGCTTGAACCATGCGTTTTGGGCGGGAAGTTTTTCGTATTCCGCCACCCGGGCATGGGTGCTGGTGGAATAAACCTTCAGGTCCATGCCGGTGTGGATGGGATCGATGACGTGAGCCCCTGCGCTGCGCAGGTCATCCATCGCCTGCGAAAAGATCGCCAGTCCGTCGAGATGGTCTTCTCCTTGGTGAATCATGTCGCGAAGTACACCGATGCGCTTGCCGACAAGAACATCGCTTTCGAGGGATTCGGAATAGCACGATTGCGGGAAATGGCCCAGGCCGCGCATGGTCATCTGATCTTCCGGATCCCAGCCGGTGAGGACTGTGAGGAGAATTGCGGCGTCGTACACATTCCGTGTCATGGGCCCGACACGGTCCTGAGTGATGGAGTTGGGAATCACTCCCGAGCGGCTTACCAGTCCCTGAGTCGCGACAATACCGACAAGACTGCATTCGGAGGAAGGGATCTGCACCGATCCGCCGGTGTCTGTGCCAATTCCGACAGCGGCAAATGTCGATGCGATGGAAGCACCCGTTCCGCCACTCGACCCCCCCGGAGAGTGCTCGGGGTTATATGGGTTGCGGGTCTGACCACCGTGGGTGCTGGCTCCCTGACCGGCTATGCCCCACCAGTCACTGGTGTTGACCTTGGCTATCACCACCGCTCCGGCCGCCT
>JAUIAG010000244.1 GCA_030425355.1 Verrucomicrobiia bacterium | reverse complement strand
CACCCGCATGACCTGGGGTCAAGGAACGCCGAGAGTCGCGGGCCGCGACGGAACGACCCCGGGACGGTTACGTCCACCCCGAAGGGGCGGTGTTTATTTTTGCCGGGGTCCCGGGGTTGCGCTCGTCCCTAGCTCCACCCCGGGCTTTCATCGTCCGCCGCTTTGCGGCTGTAAAGCGTGGTTTTCCCAGTCGTAAATGACCCCATGGGGATCGTCGTTGAAAAGCCCGGGTTGCCTTCCGGGGAATTATGATATGCCAATCCCGGGGGCCTCGGCGGGAATTCGTTTCATGCACTTTTCCCAGCGTCAATGCGGCCCCAACGGGGTCGGCGGTGAAAGCCCAAGGATGCAACCCTGGGAAATTGGACAACCGCAAACCCGTGCGCCCTTATGGGGCGCACGGATCACCGACATCAGTGGTTGACGGGATCAGCGGGCCGCCAGCGGCACTAGCCGGAAGAACACAGCAGCTGACTCAACGGGGGCGGAGATTTCCGCTTCGATCTGTCCATCGGCGGTGGCTGTCACCGGAGTGGAATCCCAGATCAAAAAATCGGACGTGGATTCGATGAGATAGGCTGAGTCCGGGATTCCTGTGGCTGTGAGGTTTATTGATCCGGGAGTGCCCCCGGCTGAGTCTTCGACCACTTCCAGCCTGAGGCCGGTGTATGTGATCAGATTGATGGTTCCATCATCATCAAACGGATTGCTCCACTTCGGATCCGTATAGAGATTCTGGCCGGTGAGCGTGCTGAGGAAGTCGATGAGGTTCTGTTTCTCCGTATCGGAGAGATTGAGCTGCTGTGGGTTGTTGCGGTTGCGAAGCCTTGGATCGAGGCCGGCATTCACGGCGGGGATACTGTCATAATGATCGACGACGGACTCGAGAGTTGTCAAAGCCGCGTTGTGCATGAACCCTCCGTGCGGATCGCCATCGGGACCGACGAGATCGCGCAGGGATGGCGACCGCGTATTGGTCAGGTCGACACCGCCATCCAGGGCGGCAATAACACCGTTGTTGCGGGATGCAGGATCTATATCAAACTCCGGGGGTCGATGGCACCCGGCACAGCCTGCCCCGCCATTGCCCGGCGGCCGGAGGAAAAGCCTCTTCCCATCGTTTTCAGAGTCAGTGAAATTGGGAAAGTTCTGATTGTCACCATTGACCATGGAACGGCCGGTGTCATACCGGCTGTCAAAGGACTGAATGCTGCGGACAAACTGCGCCAGTGCTTTCTGCATCCGCTCCTCCGTCACCTGTGCATCACCAAACGCGGCAGTAAACAGCACGCGGTATTCAGAAATCCCCTCGAGACGATCCAGCAGGACAGAGAAATCGGGGTCTCCGTCCGTGCCACTGAAGCCCATCTCGACGTGATCCCGTATGGGCATGGTGGCCTGTTCCTCGAGAGTCGAGGCGCGCTGATCCCAGAAGCCGGTCACTGCCTCCGCAAACCGGTAATTCACCAGCCGCATCGAATGCCGTCCGGTAAGACCGTTGATTCCCGCACTTGCCACCGCGGTGTCCCCAAAGGCCCTGTCCTGTTTATGACAGGATGAACAGCTCACGCTTTCATCCGACGATAAACGGACATCATGGAAGAGGACCCGACCAAGCGTCGCTCCGATATCGGTGAGCTGATTATCCCCCGGATTGTTGTCCCGGTTGATATAACCCGGAATTTCCTGAGCCGCATAATTTTCCAGGCTGGTAAGATCCAGGTCACGGGCATTCACCTCAACCCCACCCGCAACCGAAGCCACACACATCGCCGATAAATAAAAAAGTGAAGCTTTCATGCTTCAATCTGGTTCACATACATTTTTAAATCAATACACATTTTGATAAATTTCACTATTCATTCAATGGTGTAACCCGCAGGGGACCCCGCGCGTCTGAGCGGGAAACAGATTGAACACCCGATTGACAATCCAGCGATTTGAAGATTTATGTAACACATTGATATTGCGGCGGTCCGCCATGAAATGGGAGTGTTGACAACAGACGCAGTGCATGCCGGAGACCGGCGGTGCACTGATAAATACATATATTCACATTCCTACGTATACATAACTTCCCGCGACCTTCCCGGACAACCGTGAAGGCGGCTGATGAGATGAAAGAATCGCGGTGGTTCCCGGGAGACGGGGGCATGAGATGAATCAGAACGAGGTGGGTGAGTGACCCTGACCGGGAAAGCACCGGAGACAGAGCCGGGTTCACAATTTTATTCCTCAGTGCGGCATGAAGGGATAGGATGAAGGCGAACCAATGACAGCAGCGAACGGAAGGTTTTTTGCAGCAATGTGGAAATGGAACAGCAGTTTAGGGGCCGCGGTGCGTGGATACCTGTTGATAACCGGCATCATGGCAGTGATGACTGCGATGGTCAGCGCGGGACAGTCGCCGCAGGAGGTATCATCGAAGCCGGGGCGTCCGAACTTTGTGTGGATACTGTCGGAGGACAACTCCATGCATTATCTGAAGCTTTTTGACGGGCACGGGGCGGAGACGCCGAGAATTCGGGAGATGGCGGCCGACGGGCTGACTTTCACACGGGCATTTTCCTGCAGTCCTGTATGTTCGGTGGCGCGGACGACGCTGATGACGGGCATGTATGCGCCGGGAATGGGGACGCAGTTCCATCGCAGGATCAGGCCGGTGGTTCAACCGGAAGGATGGCAGCTTTTTCCGGCATGGCTTCGGGAAAACGGCTACTACACCACCAATAATTCCAAGAAGGATTACAACGTGGTGGAAAAGGGCCATGCATGGGATGAGTCGTCACGCGACGCCCACTGGAGCAGGCGGGAGGACAGGTCCCGGCCATTCTTTCACATGCAGAGTTTCGGGCAGTCGCATGAGAGTTCGCTCCATTTCGATGATGGAGCCATGAAGAACAACCGCACTGAAACAGACCCGGGGGCGGTGTTTGTCCCGCCGATACACCCAGGGACCCCGACATTTGAATACACCTACGCCCGATACCACGACAGAATTCAGATCATAGACAGCCTCGTTGGCAGGATGCTGGACGAACTGCGGGATGCCGGCGAACTGGAAAACACTTTCGTCTTCTACTTCGGAGATCATGGCGGCGTGCTGCCTGGATCAAAGGGCTATATCTACGAGAGAGGCGTTCATGTACCGCTGGTTGTGCGGATCCCGGAAAATTTCGCACACCTCGCCGACGCTGAAAAGGGTCAGTCGGTGGACGGATTTGTGAGCTTTGTTGACTTCGGGCCGACGCTGCTGCGGCTGGCCGGAATCCCCGAGCCCGGCCACCTGAACGGCAGGGCGTTCCTCGGCAGGGATGTTTCCATGGATGAAGTGCGAAAACGCCGGACCGCTTTCAGCTATGCAGACAGATTCGATGAAAAATACGATATGGTTCGGGCCATCCGCGTGGGCCCCTACAAATACATTCGCAATTTTCAGGGCTATTATCCGGACGGATTGCAGAACAACTACCGGTACCGGATGCTGGCGTATTCCGAGTGGAGAGATCTGTTCCGTCAGGGATCGCTGAATTCAGTTCAGTCGGCCTTCTTTCAACCAAGGCCACCGGAGATGCTGTTTAATGTCGAGGAAGATCCCTATGAGACCGTCAACCTGGCCGGTGAGTCGGAATGGAGGGCAAAGCTCAGGGAAATGCGCAGGGCGCTGAACCGGCAGATGCTGGATCTTCCGGATCTGAGTCTGTTTCCGGAAAGTGTCCTTGTTGCGGAAGCAGTTTCCGACCCGAGGGGGTTTGTGGATTCCAATCGCGAACGTTTCAGAACCATGCTTCAAACGGCGAACCTTGCGATTCGACCATTCGACCGGGTTGAAGAAAGACTCAGGACAGCGCTGGATTCCGGGGATGCAGTGCAGCGCTACTGGGCGCTCAACGCCGCCTGCCATTTCGGGAAGGAAGCAGAAAGCCTGGCGGAGGTTGCCGGCGGACTGACACGGGCTGATAACCCGCTGGTGCGCCTGAAGGCCGCCGAGTTTCTGGCGATTGCAGCGGAAGTCCCGCCCCAGGAAACCATTCACGACATACTGAGCACCAATGATGACCCGGTTGTTTCACTTATCGTCCTCAATGCGGTGGTCAACCTTCGCGATCACCTGGGATTTGAGGGCTGGAACATCAACCGGGACACGGTCCGCGCGATCAATTCCGAAGTCACCCGACGCATCGAATACCTGCAGTAGGACTCCGGTGGAGGCATTGAGATGAGAACCAGTCACTTCCGGCAGCTGGCGGCATCAGATAATTGTCAGTCTGGCAGTGGTATGGTATAAGATGACTCCAGTCCCTGAAAACGATGAGCACACTCACACCAGCACAGCTTGCCGCCTATGAGAAGGACGGATTTCTGGTTATACCCGGACTTTTTTCCGCAGAGGAAATTTGTCTGCTTGGTGAAACCGCCCGGAACGACCGTGCCATGGATGAGTCCTCCTCCACCATGGATGATGGCCAGGGCAATGACGTGAGACTGGCATTGTGGAACCATCCCGGAGACGGAATTTACGGGATGTTTGCCCGCTGCCGGCGCATCGTGGACGCAGTCGAGCAGCTTCTGCAGGACGAGGTCTATCATTACCATTCCAAGATGATCCTCAAGGATGCCCGGGTGGGTGGAGCATGGGCATGGCATCAGGACTATGGCTTCTGGTATCAGAACGGCGTGCTGTTTCCGGACCTGTGCAGCGTGATGATCGCCGTTGATCCGGCAACCCGTGAAAATGGCTGCCTTGAGGTGCTGGCGGGTTCCCACCGAATGGGACGCATCAATCACATTCTGAGCGGCGAGCAGGCCGGAGCCGACAGTGAACGCGTCGAGGAAGCCAAGAAACGACTCAAGCATCTCCACATTGAAATGGCTCCGGGTGACGCGCTGTTTTTCCATGCCAATCTCCTGCACTGCTCGGCTGCGAACCGGTCGGACAACGCCCGCTGGGCACTGATCTGCTGTTACAATGCTGCTTCCAACGATCCCTACAGGGAATCCCATCACCCGCGTTACACACCGCTCAACAAGGTCGAAGACAGTGAAGTCCTGAGGATTGGGCGGGATGATGCACGCCGGTCGCGGGTCGAATTTGCCAACCTGGTTGAAGAGGATCAGAGCGCCAGAAGCCTTGATGGTGAATCATAATATGTAATGTGGTGGACAGGCGGGAATCGCTGCCAGGCGCCGTAAGCCGGCAACACACATAACAAAAGATATTTTACAGTAATGAAAATAATCATGAGCATGACGAAAAGGAAAAGAATGACGTGGCTGGGGCTGTTTGCAGCAGTTTCGGTCTGCGCTCTGGGCGTGGTGACGGCGAAGGCCGTCGACGACTATGAACTCGGACGGGAGTCGCTGGAGAGGCTGAATGGGGCTCCTCAGGGAAAGGTGGATCACTTTGTATTTGCCGACAGCAGGGTTTTCCCTGGCACCAGTCGGGATTGCTGGGTTTATATCCCGGCGCAGTATGATGGCAGTGAACCCGCGGCTCTGATGGTGTTTCAGGACGGGCACGCCTATGTTTCCGAAACCGGGCAGATACGTGTCCCCGTCGTTTTTGACAACATGATCCACTCGGGTGAGTTACCGGTGACCATCGGGATCTTTGTCAACCCGGGACACCGGGGCGATGATGCTCCGCCTGCCATGGGATGGGGCCGCCGCGATAACCGCAGCTTTGAATATGACACCCTCAGTGCGGATTACGCCAAATTTCTGATTGATGAGCTCATCCCCCATGTCGTCGGCGGGTATGATCTCCGACTGACGGATGATCCGGCGATGCGGGGCATCTGCGGAATGAGCAGCGGCGGAATCTGTGCCTTCACGGCCGCATGGGAAAGGCCCGACTATTTTCACAAGGTCCTTTCGCATATCGGCAGTTTCACCAATATCCGTGGGGGCCATGTGTATCCGGCGATGATAAGAAAAACCGAACGGAAGAACCTCCGGGTATTCCTGCAGGATGGCAGCAACGACCTCAACAACCTCTTCGGCAGCTGGCCGCTGGCCAACCAGCAGATGGCTGCCTCGCTGGCCTTTGCCGGCTATGATTTCAAGTTCGTCTACGGTGACGGTGCCCACAACGGCCGCCATGGCGGAGCGATCTTTCCTGATTCCATGAGATGGCTCTGGCGTGCTGAGCGCCCCGTTTCACCGGTTCCGGCAGCACAGGAAATCCTTCCGGGGGACAGTGCGTGGGAACTGGTTGCAGATGGATACCGGTTCACCGATGCCGCCTGCACGGCGCCGGACGGATCCTTCATGTTTTCAGATCTGCCTGCTTCAACGCTTTACCGGATTGCGCCCGGAGGCGGCAAACCCGAGAAGTGGCTGGAGGGTGGTGCCCGTATCAGCGGTATGAAGTTCGGTCCGGACGGAATGCTCTATGCAGCCGATCAGGGCACGGGTGACAGCGGAAAGCGAATTGTGGTCATAGACCCGGAAAGCAGGGAAATATCCACCGTGGCGACAGGCGTGAACCCCAATGATCTCGTGGTCACAAGGGATGGAAATATCTACTTCACTGACACGGGAGCAGGCACGGTTGTCTCCGTTCCCACCAGCGCCCGCGATCTTTCGAGGCCGGCACCGGTGGCCGGAGGGGTCGCACGGCCAAACGGCATCGGACTGTCCCCTGATCATAGATTCCTTTACGTTTCAGAATATGGCGGCATCCACACATGGGCTTTCATGATCGCCGACGACGGCCGGCTCCATTCCGGCGAGCGGTATATGACCCTTCGCAAACCGGAGAGCCGGGATGACAGCGGTGGCGACGGCATGTGTGTCGACGCCTCGAACCGGCCATTCATCACCTCGCATGAGGGCGTCCAGGTCATGGACAACACCGGGCGGCTGATCACGGTCCTCAGCAAACCACTGGACAAGGCGGTCGTCAGCTGCGGCTTCGGAGGCCCCGGCAGGGCGTGGCTCTACATCTGCCACGCCGACAGCGTCTACCGGCGACTGACCAACGCACGCGGACAGTAGATGCACAACTGTCTTCATCAGAAGCTCCGACTGGTGACCGGGTTTTTCGCCGCCATTATCGCGGTGTGCAGTGGCCCATGGAACTCAATCCATGCGGATCCTGGAAATCTGCGTGACGGGGCACCAATCCGGACACGCCTGGTCAGCCGGGATCCGTACATCCAGCCGGGGAAAACTTTCTGGGTCGGACTGGTTCAGGAAATGAAACCCGGATTCCACACCTACTGGAGAAATCCGGGCACTGTCGGACTGGCGACTTCGATCACCTGGGACCTCCCGGAAGGATTTTCGGCCGGACAGATCCACTGGCCGGTTCCAATGGTTACGAAGATGGCCGCCTACGATGTGTGGGGCTATGAGGACAGGGCTTTTCTCGCCATTCCCATCACCGCACCGGCAGACCCGAACCATTCTGAAACCGATACCATTCAGATCCGTGCCTCGGTGCAGTGGATGTGCTGTGGCGATCAATGCTTCCCGGGATTCGAGGACATGGCATTGCATCTTGCGGTCATAGGGCAAAATGATTCGTGGCCTGAACCGGAATCCATCGGGCATGAGGAGGATTTCAGAAAGACCCTGGCTGTTTCTCCCCGCAGGGACTCTCCATGGGCCCTGACGGCCACTGTTGATCCTGGATCGGAGCGGGTCGTCATTGCCGGTCGATGGCTCCATGCGCAGGATGGTGCATCCCGGATTTCTGAAGGGAGCCGGCTGCAGTTTTTCGGATATGACCGCATCGTCAGTTCGGCGCGTGGCCAGAAAGTCTCG
>JAUIAG010000243.1 GCA_030425355.1 Verrucomicrobiia bacterium | reverse complement strand
CTGCGGAAGGCACTGGAGCACTGCCGACGGCGAGGTAGGCATCCGCGCTGTCCGGAGCCGACTGAAACTCCGCAAGCCGCCGCTGATAACCGCGGGCAAGAACGGACAGTTCTTCCCGATTCGGAAACCGCGATGTCGCCAGGCGGAAGCCATGGGCAATCATGTCCTCCACCGGCCCTTGAGCCTCACGCATCATTCTCAGGGCGAGATGACGGGCTGCCTCCACGTAGGTGACGTCATTCATCAGTGCCAATGCCTGAAGCGGGGTGTTGGTGCGCGGACGGCGGACCACGCACACTTCCCGATTGGGCATGTCAAAGAGCGTCATGGCGGGCGGGGCTGCCGTCCTCTTCCAGATGGTGTAGAGGCTCCGGCGATAGAGTCCGTCGTCCTCTGCCGGTTTGTAATTTCTCAGGTTGCCGTAGAAGTTGAACTCGCTCCAGATACCGTCGGGCTGATAGGGATAAACGCCAGGACCGCCGCTTTTGTCGACGAGCAGCCCAGAAAGGGCCAGTGCGTTATCGCGAATCATCTCGGCCTGCAGCCGGAATCTCGGTCCGCGGCTGAGCCATTGGTTCAATGGGTCGATGCCGGCCTTTGTGGAATCGCCGGCCGCGGACTGCCGGTAGGTGGAACTCATGACCATGGTTCGCACAAGCGCCTTGAGATCCCAGCCGCTTTCCATGAATTCCACCGCCAGCCAGTCGAGCAGTTCCGGATGGGTCGGGAAATCGGCCTGAACGCCGAGGTTCTCGCTGGAGCGGACAATGGCCATGCCGAATAACTGCTCCCAGAGACGGTTGACCTGAACCCGTGCCGTCAATGGATTTTCCCGGGAAACAATCCAGCGGGCCAGCCCAAGGCGGTCGGTGGCCCCGACGGGCTGTGACATGGAACGGGCAAAAACTTCAGGCAGGGCAGCGTCGACCGGGCTGCCCTTGCGGTCGTATTCGCCGCGTATGAGAACATGGGCCTGACGGGGCTCGGCCATCTCGCTCAGCACCATGGCCGTAGGGATGGCTTTCCTCAGTTCCTGCAGCGACTTCTGACGATCTGACAGGGCTTTCTCCAACTCCGCTGCCTCAGGAAAAAAGTGATGGCGGACGGCTGCCCTGAGCGCGCTGATGTGATCGGGCGACCTGTCTTCAGGTGCCACGCCGATAATTTTCTGCACTGCCTCCGGGAGGTCCGCCAGGCTGTCGCGATGAGCCGGGTTCCCGATCCTGGCGAGTTTGTCCGTGAGCATTTTTTCCGCGGCGTCAACCCGGGACTGCAGAGAGGCTGTCTCCTTCTCCAGTTCAGCCATGCGCTGTTCCTGCGCCTTTGATGGGAGCTGGATGACCGGCTGGAAATTCCCGGGTCTGCCGGGGCCTTTACCCTGCTCCGGGACGTTGTAGAAAAAGGCGAAAAAACTGTAGAAGTCCTTTTGAGAGATGGGGTCGTATTTATGGTCGTGGCATCGGGCACAGCCGAGAGTCAGCCCCAGCCAGACTGAACCGGTGGTTTCAACACGGTCCATGACGTTCTCGACGAGCCATTCCTCATTGAGGGAACCACCTTCGGTGTTGATGCGGTGATTGCGGTGGAAGCCGGTGGCGAGAATCTGATCGCGGGATGGATTTTCACGGAGGTCTCCGGCCAGTTGATCGATGGTGAACTCATCGAATGGCTGGTTGCGGTTGAAGGCGCTGATGAGCCAGTCGCGCCATGGCCACTGGTAACGCTCCCAGTCGGCCTGAAACCCGTGGCTGTCGGCGTAGCGGGCCCCATCCATCCACCACATCGCGAGCCGCTCGCCGAAACGGGGGGAGTTCAGAAGCCGTTCAACCTCCTTCCCGTAAGCCATTGAATCGGTGTCCTGTTCAAAACGGCGAAGCTCATCGGGAGTCGGCGGCAGACCGGTGAGGTCGAAACTCAGTCGGCGAAGCAGCGTCGACCGACTGGCCTCAGGGGACGGCTGCAGCCCGATTGACTCGAGACGGGAAAACACAAAGGCATCGACCGGAGTCTGGATGCGGGCGCGAAGATCCGCACCGACTTCCGGGACAGGGGGTCTTTCAGGGGGAATGAAAGCCCAGTGCTGCTGGTAGGCGGCTCCTTCAGCAACCCAGCGGCGAAGCAGGGCTTTCTGGCTGCCTGTCAGAGGAAAAGGATGGTCCGGGGGCGGCATCACATCGTCCGGATCATCGGAAAGAATTCGCCGGATGACTTCCGATTCATCGGGGTTCCCCGGGCTGATCGGGATGATGCCATCGCGTTCACGGACAGCTTCCGACCGCAGATCCAGTCGAAGATCCGCCTTGCGGGCAGCGGAATCAACGCCATGACACTGAAAACAATGATCCGCGAGAATGGGCCTGATGTCCTGATTGAAGCCAATCGCGGTATCGTCACCCACTGCACTCAGGACGGCGGCCAGTCCGCAGCAGAGTGCTGCCGCACGCACGGTGAACTGGACGATGCCCGGCAGAAACTTCCTGATCATCCACCGAAGTTAGCGACCAGTGGCGTCAGCGTCAAACCTCCGGGGATGCCCTCACGACGGAAGAGGCGGTTTTTCAAGCAGGATGATGCGGTTGGTATTGGTGCCCCGCTTGAGATTTGAAACCCCCCAGCAATTGGCTGTTTTGGTGAATTCCTGGTCGTTGACCATCACCAGAACAGGATTGAGGCCCGCATCCACGGCTGCGGGAACCACCAGGGTCTCCATGAGGATTTTTCCCCCACGGACCTCGCCGACCTCGAAGGCGACAGCTCCACCCGGCCGCAGCACCCGATGCAGTTCGCGGAAGACACGCGTCATGGCTTCGACCCACTGCTCCGGCTTTCTCAACTGCCAGATGCCGATTTTTCTGGAGTCGAGGCCATTGAACCAGCAGCGGAGCCAGTTGTCGGTTTGATAATCCACCACATCGAGGAAAGGCGGGGACGTCACCACAAGGCTTACAGAATTATCCGGAATCTCCGGGGTATGATCACACGATCCGGTGAGAAAGAGGCTGTCATTCCTCACGGCCCCGAGTGTCTTCCGTTCCGCCTCTGTCAAACGGGACAGCAGCTGGCGGCTTTTCTTGAGGACAATCTTCGGAATATCCCGGGGCGGCGGCACCTGGTTTCTCTTCTCGTTGATTTTCCTTTGTGAGGCGACACTGACCGCCTGGTTGGGCGGAAGGGTGTAGACCGAGAAAAACCCGTTGGAATGTCCGGTCAGCCGGTTGGTGCTCACCATGCGGATCCATCCATCCACGTCATCCAACACTCCGGCTGCCCCCTGGATCATGAAATACGACCGCATCGACGCCAGAGCGTGGAGTGTCTCCGGGTGGTAAAAGACCAGAAGATCCTGCGGAATCTCAACCCCGTCATCCGCCAGTTCCAGTTGATAAAGTCTCTGTTCAATCTCTTCGATCCGCGGAGCTTTCAGTCTGGGCTCGAGGAAAATCCGGCTGAGGGGATTGACATCGGTGCCGTAGGGAACACGACCGAGAAGTGCGGCTTCGAGAGGGGTCGTGCCCCGCCCCATGAACGGGTCGTAGACCACATCACCCGGCCGGGTCAGAAGGTTGATGAAGAACGCGGGAAGCTGCGGCTTGAAGCAGGCACGGTAGGAGACTTCCTGAAGGGAATGGGCGGCACGCTGCTTTGATGTCCAGTATTCGTTGATGTAAACCGGGAGGTCGACACCGGCATCAGGGAATGGCTCGATCAGTGTCGACTTGCCGAAGTCGTTGAACTTCTGCAGCCATCCGCCCATTTCGCGCAGCGTTATCATCCGCGGTTTCGATGACTGCGCCCGGGCGGCGGGGACAGGAAGAGGACGCTTCCGCTTTCCCTTCACCGGAGTTCCGTGGTCATTCTCCGCAAAATCGAAGGACAGTTGTTGATCCAGACTCATTTGGACGTTTATCGGTTTATGTGTCATCGCCAGGCACCGGATTCGGGCTGATGCAGCTGCCCGCGGGTCACGCCGAGCCGGGAGGTGAGTTTGAGCTGCCGCCACAGGTCCGATCCACTGATTTCGTCGCGGGACAGCTGCTGATAGGCCTGGATGACCGTCCGGATTTCACTGGCGCGTTCATTGAGAAAATCCAGACGGAAGTGACCGATACCGGCGCGGCGGAGATCGGCGAAGTATTCCGCACCGGTCTGAACTCTTGAGTTGTAGAGGGTATTGCGGCAGCCGGCGTCGGCGCGCAGGAAATGCTTTTCGCCGACCCGGTCCACCATTTCCACCTGGTGTTTTTCACAGGGCCTTCCGCAGTCCCGGTAGTCCCTGCCTGTGGAGAGGAAGGTGCAGAACACGCAATGTTCCATGTGAAAGAGCGGCATTCGCTGATGGATGCAGACTTCCATCTTTTCCGGGGTCCACTGCCGGGCAAAGGATACCAGCTGTTCGAGATTCATGTCGTAGGAAGCGGTGATCCGGTCAAGTCCGCACTGCTCCACAAACCACCGGGCGCTGAGTGGATTGGCGACATTCAGGCTGAAATCCCCCATCCGATATCCCTCATTGAAAAACTCAAGGTGATCAAAATTACGGATCAGATATCCATCCGGATCACTGGAGGCAACGATCTTCAGCACCCACTCCTCACCGGGTTTGAAAATGCGCGGCGGCGCGACCAGGATTGTCCCGTCCGGGCACAGGCGCCTGAACTGCGCGACCACGTCGCGGTATTTTTTCGGGTCCTCGAACTCGCAGTAAACTCGCCGGACACCCATGTCGATCACCGGCTGGAGCTGCCCCTGTTCGCGGATGGTCACAGCCCACCCGACCGGCGGTTCAGGCACACTGACAAACTTCCTGTCCCGGGCTTCAGCGATGCTGCTGATGACCGGATGATCCCGGAGAGTCCATCGGACCATTTCACGGCGATGGTTTTCCAGCCGTGTTACGAGTTCGCGCCGCATGCGGTTGATTTCGCTGACGGGCAGAATCAGGCCCGGGTCGAGATTCACCTGCAGCGACCTCAGCTGAACCGGTGTGTTGCCCAGTCGCCCGAGTTGCCTTTCAAGAAATTCCCTCTCGAGTGGATGCTCTTCGGCGGGCTCCAGCGGAGTGGCACTTTCAATACTGGACACAAATCCCGACCACGGATCGCAGAGCTTTATGTGCAGTGGTTTTCCCGATGTGCCTGAGACCGCCATGTCGACCGGTCTGCGGAAACGGATTTTTTCACCGGCGTATGTGGACCGGATCTGCTTCTGGAGATGCGGATCGGCTGTTTTCCAGATACGGAACCCGGGGCGGACAGCTTTGAGGTTGATGGAACCGGGACGCCTTGGACCGAAGTCGATACCGGTGAGATTCCCTGAATGATAAACCCTGAACACGCTGCCGCCCTGCTCGGACTCGGTTTCGGGCTTGTCCGTGTCCTCGAAGGCGACTCCGTCACCGGCTTTGACATCCGTCTCCAGTCTGGCCCACACGGTCTGATTCTGGCTGTCGATGCGGACCACCTCGCCGAGAAGGACGCCACGCTTCTTGCCGTAGCGGGCATGAACCAGCTTCTGGTTGTCGATTCCCCGGAGCCATCCGGTGTAGAGCCCGCGACTGAAGGCCATCTCCACCGCGTATCGGCTGTCGGCAACAGCATGATCAAATTCCTCAGCGCGGGCATCGAGAGCCTCCCGGTAGGCGCGGGTGATCGCCGCCACATATTCCGGAGCCTTCAACCGCCCCTCAATCTTGAGCGAACGGATGCCGGCTCCCGCGAGATCCGGAATAACCCCGATGCCGGCAAGATCCTGAGGGCTGAGCAGATACTGACGATTTCCCAGATCACGGGGCTGTCCGTCCACGACCAGCTGATAGGTCATGCGGCAGGCCTGGGCGCATTCACCGCGGTTGGCGGACCGGCCGCCCAGAGCCTCGCTGGTCAGGCACTGCCCGGAATAGGCCACGCACAATGCCCCATGCACAAATGTCTCCAGTGGAAGTGCCTCCGGACCACTGTTCTCCTCCTGTATCCGTCGGATGTCTTCCAGTGAATTCTCCCGGGCTATGACCACCAGATCGGCTCCCAGCGATTTGGCGAAGCGGACGCCGGCGGCACTGGTCACGGTCATCTGGGTGGAAACATGAATGGGAAAATCGGGAGAAAGCGAGCGGATGAGCCGGCAGATTCCCACATCCTGAACGATAGCCGCATCGACGCCTGCCGCAATGATTTCCCTCAGAAACACCTCGGCCTCGGCCAGTTCGTCTGTGAAAACCAGCGTATTGAATGTGACGTATCCCCGGACACCACGGGAATGGAGGAATTCCATGAGTTCAGGGAGGTCGGCACAGCGGAAATTGTCGGCCCGCATCCGCGCGTTGAATCGGTCCAGGCCGAAATAGATGGCATCCGCGCCATTCTCCACGGCGGCCCGGGCACATTCCCAGTTGCCGGCGGGAGCCAGTAATTCCGGCATCACCGGCACATCGGGTGTGGAAAAATCCCCCTCTTTCTTTAACATTTCCGTGGTGGCTGTGTCACTGATCATGCAACGCTGTTACTTTAAAGGTGATCGGCTATGATTCGAGAACCGATTGAAACATTAAACCTTAAGGATCATGAGTGCGGAATCCGAAATGACAGCCGGTGTAATTCCGGCAACAGCCGCGGCCGGTGAAGAGTCCCTCACGCCGCCTCCACCATCTTCAGTGCGGGCACCGACCCCATGGTACTGCCATGCGATTGTCATCGGGTCACTCAGTATCATCATCGGGGTGCTGTGGGACATCAGCTGGCACCGCAGCATTGGACGGGACACCTTCTGGACACCCGCCCACCTGGCCATCCACTTCGGGGGCATTGTCGGAGGCGTCGTCTCCGGCGCACTCATCATCATCCACACCTTTTTCCGGACCCCGCAATCGGACGCCTCGAGTCTGCGTATCGGTCCGCTGCGGGCTCCAACCGGAGCGTGGGTCTGCCTTTTCGGGAATCTCGCGATGCTGACTTCCGCACCCTTTGATGACTGGTGGCACAATGCCTACGGTCTGGATGTCAAAATCATCAGCCCGCCGCATATGGTGCTCGCGCTGGGGATGTTCTCAGTGGTTTTTGGCGGATTACTGCTTCTCGCCCGTGACTGGAACAACCGCGAATCCGATAATGGCCGCGGTTCACCATGGCTTATGGTGCTCGGGGGAGGGATCCTTCTCGCCATGGCTTCGACGGTTCTCATCGAAGTCTCATGGCCGAATGAATACCGGCGCAGCGAGTTCCTGAAAGTATCCGCCGCCACCTATCCGTTTTATCTCCTGGGCATCGCACGGGCCACCCGATGGCGTTGGGCCGGAACGGCCATAGGAATGATCTACATGCTTCTGGTCGCCGGGATGACGTGGACGCTCCCTCTTTTTGAAGCGCAGCCACTGCTCGCCCCGATCTACAATCCGGTCGATTATTTTGTCCCCCTGCCCTTTCCGCTTCTGCTTGTCGTCCCAGGTTTTGTCATCGATCTGATTCGATGGTCCATGGAAAAAAGGACCGGCTTCCACTGGGACCTCGCACTGGCAGCCGCCGCCGCAGTCGGCTTCACCCTCAGCTTCTACTGGACACAGTTCCACTTCGGGGAATTCCTCATCTCAGACAAAGCCCACAACTGGTTTTTCGCCGCGGACCGACACTGGGGATACCAGGAGCGCAACACCCAGTGGAGGCAGGTCTTCTGGGGAAAACAGGTCACCAACATCTTCGCCTACCCGGCCATTTTTCTCTATGCGTTCGGGGCCTGCGTCTTCAGCCTCCTCGCCGGACACTGGCTTGGCCGGGTCCGCCGCTGACCCCCA
>JAUIAG010000242.1 GCA_030425355.1 Verrucomicrobiia bacterium | reverse complement strand
ATCTGGTCAAAGGATGGCTCTCCGGAAACCAGGAGCACGGGGCCAAGGCGGTCAACATGCCAGCCGGGAAATCCATCTGCAGCGCTGTGAACCAGACGATATGCGTCGGTGTATTCAGGGTTGAACAGAACATCGCGGAAACCGGACGGCGTTGACTGGCCTGATGGTGGTGGTGCGGTTTCGGGAGGATGACCCAGCCCGTTCATTTTCGGGTTCCCAATGGAAAGCCATCCTGATGGTGGAGCGGAAGCCTCGGCTGCCCCGATGAGGTGATCCAAACCCTTCGACTCAGGCAGTGACTCGAACCAGTCAAGAAGTCCGGGGGGATGAAAGCGGCCTTCGCGGCGCAGGGGCCAGTCAGGGGCCCGGTAGAGATAACATCCGGAATCATTCCGGCAGACAAGTCCGGGAAATCGACGGGGAAGATCAGGCATGAAAGTATCTGTTTTGATTCATGCTCAATCTACCAGAATATCCACTGATCACGGGTGACAACATAGATTCCGAGAAGGAAGTTGGTGATGGCGTGAGCGGTCATGGCATCCCCGAGCGACTTGCGTCGGATAACCAGCCACTGGTAGAGAAATCCGCAGAGGATTCCCGGCAGCCACCAGGCTCCATGCACCAGGCCGAAGATGAGGCCGGTGATGATGAACGAGCGCCTGTTCCACTCTCCCACCGGAACATCTTCAAAACGCTCACGGATCAGCCATCGATAAAGGAATGAGCGGTAAAGCACTTCCTCGAGTGGCGGGACAACGATCGCCGAACCGACAAATCGGATGACGATGAAGAACCACGCCCAGAAGGAACCCTCTCCAAAGAAGGCGAAGGCATTCCAGTTTGAGGTCTTTTCTCCGGAGGTATCCCAGGAAAATATTTTGTCGAGTGGCGGGTAAAGGCCTTCGAGACCAACCCAGAGGCCGAAAACAAGGATTCCAACAGCCACCGCCTCGAGACTGATCGACCATCGCATCTCACGGATCACGGGCCACACAGCCCACACCATCCAGGCACCAATGACCGTCTTGACGGCATACATCCAGAAATAGCTGGCGTCGCCGAACATACCCTGAAAACTGGTGAGGATCACCCAAACCACAAAGGGAGCAATCCTCGCCCTGTCCGCCTTTTCTCTGAGCCATCGAATCAGTTCATCCATGCCATCGTCGTCCGGTTGCCACGTCCCTGCGATGTGAGCACGCAGGTAACGGGGCTGCTCATTATTCATCACGAAGCCACTCCGTCAATCCGGCATTTCCGGCCGCGGACGCAGGGCCTGCGGGTCAGCTGAGGATGAAGGGAGACAGTCCGCCCGTCATGCCGGGAACAGGAGAGCAGAAAAAAATGACAACTGACCGCAAGCGCCCGGGACCGGGCAGCGGATATGGTGCCCGCCCTCTTTATGAAAACAGGATTTGTAAATAACGGGACCGGGTTCGGGAGAATTGCGCTCTGCATTGTGGCAATGGCGACTGATTCGGCCTATGGGCAGGCGGTGGACGAAGGCGGGGCTGGTGAAGAAATGGCCGCGCCTCCGGCATTGGAAAGTGCCACTGTCGACGAAGCATCGGACATCCGTGACAGTCAGTTGCTGGCGCCCCTTGTGCTGATCGGCAGCGAGGAGAATGTCTACCAGCTGCCCGGGTCGGGATACTTTATCGACGATAAGGAACTCCGGCAGTTCAACTACCTGAGTGTGAACCGGCTCCTCCAGAAGGTCCCGGGGGTCTATGTGCGCGAGGAAACCGGATTCGGTAACTTTCCGAATATTTCCATCCGGGGCGGTGACGGCACCCGGAGCGAGAATGTGACGATTATGGAAGACGGGATTCCGGCGGCTCCGGCTCCGTATTCCGCGCCGGCAGCCTACTATTCTCCCAATGCGTCACGGATGGCGGGGATTGAGGTCCTCAAGGGCTCGAGCCAGGTGCAGTACGGGCCGCATACAACCGGCGGGGTAATCAATTATCTCTCCACACCGGTGCCCGATTCGCAGCAGTTTCGTGCCCGAAGCAGTTTTGGATCCTATGCCTCCACCATCAACCAGATCAGCTACGGGGATACGATCAACGGTGACTTCGGAAGATTCGGATTCATTGCGGAATTCTTCCAGAAAGGCTCGGATGGATTCCGGACAATTGATGCGGCTCCCGGGTACAGCGGTTCCGATGAAACGGGATTCAACCTGTATGAACCCATGGTCAAAGTCTTCTGGGAACCGAATACATCCCTGGAGCAGCGTATTGAAATGAAATACGGCTTCACAGACTTCAACGCCGACGAGACGTATGTGGGGCTGAGTGAAGCGGATATTCAGGCCAGTCCATACCGCCGCTATGCAGGAACATGGCTTGACAACATGGAGGCCCGGCAGCACCGCACCTACATCAAGTGGATTGCGAGGCCGTCCGACGACCTGCGACTGGAGTCGGCAGCATATTATAATGACTTCTCCAGAAACTGGTACAAAATCAACCAGGTCAACGGGAATGCCATTCACAGCATCCTCGCGGATCCGGCAGCGTTCAGCAACGACCTGAACGTGCTTCGAATGACAGCTCCGGGACAGATGAATATCCGCGCCAACGCCCGCGACTACTATGCCGCCGGATACCAGTTCAATCTTGGCTACCAGACACAGACCGGTCGCATTGACCACGATATCCTGCTGGGAGTCCGATATCACTATGACGAAGTCCGCCGCCTGCAGCGTGACGACACCATCAATGTCACGGCTGATGGCAATGCCCCCACTGTCACAACCGGCCTTCCCGGATCGGGGGGAAACCGTCTGGAGCAGGCACACGCTCTCTCAGGCTTCATCCAGGACTCCATCAGTATCAATAAACTCAGGCTGACTCCCGGAGTGCGCTATGAATATATCGACTACAGCTACACAGATTTCCAGAGCAACCCGACAAACACAATCACAGGACAGGGGGACGGCAGCACCGATATATTCGCTCCGGGAATCGGATTGAACTATGACGTCAATGGCAGTGCTTCACTCTTCGGAGGAGTATTCCGGGGAATCTCCGCGCCGGATCCACGTTCACATGCCCGCAGTGGCGTCGACTGGGAAAAGAGTATCGGCTATGAAGCCGGCTTCCGCTATCAGACAGGCCCTTTCTATGGTGAGCTGGCAGGATTCCTGACGGATTACCAGAATCTGACAGGCTCGGATGCGGGGCTTGGCGGCAGCAACGCGACCAATGCGGGTGAAGCCGAAGTCAAGGGAATTGAAATACTGGCCCGGTATGAGCTGTTCAGTTCGGAGGCTGTCCGGGTGCCCCTGTTTTTCAGTGGAACATGGACCGATGCAACCCTTGATAACGCGTTGAGCGCCGGAGGCGGCGATGACATTTACTCAGGCGGATTTGCCGGCGCTGAAATTCCCTACATCCCGGAGTTTCAAACCACGGTGGGGGCCGGTGTTGAATCGGACAAGTGGGATATGGCACTGAGTGCGACGTGGACCGCGGACACATTCGGCACCGCGGCAAACCTCGATGCACCGGCAACCTCTTCCCGGCAGGGCACAATTGAGGGCGGGTGGATAGCCGATTTCAGCTGTGGGTACAGCATCAGCCGGAATCTGCGTTTTTTTGGCGGGATCCAGAACATTTTTGACCGGCAGCTTATTACCAGCCGGATTCCCGACGGCCCCCGCACCACGGCCCCACGGATGTTCTTTGTCGGACTTGACTTCACATACGGGGAAACGGCGATCCGTTGATGAGCTGCCAACACAGACTCAGCCATTGGATCAGTCCGACCGCTGAATCAGAAAATCCGGACAGTCGGGGCTGAGATCGGATTCTGTGGAATTCCGGCAAAGCCGGGTGCATGAAGCATCCGGCTTTTTCATCAGAATGGATCAGTCAAGGACGCATTCCACCTGCATGGCGAACTGCAGGCGGTGCAGGTACTCGCGCCGGGAAATGGCAACTGCTCCCATGGCTTCAGTGGCGGGAGTCAGCATCTGGATATCCATCAGGCGGTATCCGCGTAACACCAGACGGTCCATGAGGTGGACCAAAGCCACCTTGGAGCCATTATCCATGCAGCTGAACATCGATTCTCCGGCGAAAAGACCGCGAATGGCAACTCCGTAGAGACCGCCTGCCAGGACATCCCCATGCCAGCATTCCACACTGTGGGCGTATCCGGCCCTGTGGAAATCAATAAAGGCCCTGCGTATGCCCCGGTCTATCCATGTGCCCCCTTTCCGGTCGCGGGCACAGCCTTCCAGAACCTGAGCAAAGGCCCTGTTGAAGGTCACGGTGTATGGGTTGCGCTTCAGGAAGCGGCGAAGACTGCGGCCGATATGGAGCCCGCCTATTTCGAGAATTCCCCGCGGATCGGGACTCCACCATGAAACCGGATTGGAGCTCCATGGGAAAATCCCACTGGAATAGGCCTGCAGCAGGTTGGTGGTGGAGAGGTTCCCGCCGATGCCGACCATGCCATCCTCATCGGCCTGGTCAGGATCGGGAAAGTCGATGATAAAGTCCTCATCCATATGGAACGGAATTTGGCGGAATGGTGTATTCCCGTGTGCTTCGGTTCGGGTGAATTGACTCGTCATCCGAACCAATGGCTATAGGATAATCGACCTATGACCATCAGCAAAAGTCCGATTTTCGAGGAGGGTCGCATCCTGACTTCGACCGTGGGGTCCTATCCGGTTCCGGAATGGCTCATGGCTTATCCGAGCGAACAGGCACTGATCGATGCCACCAGAGTTGTTTTCAACACCCAGCGGGAGGCGGGTGTCGACCTGCCGACCGACGGCGAGCTCTACCGTTTTGATCCGGATCATCCGGAGACGAACGGGATGATAGAGTATTTTGTGACCCGCATGGACGGATGCCGGTCGAGAGTCGGCCGGGCCGACTCCGCAGCCTTCCGCAGGAAAAGCGAAATGGGATTCCGGGTGAAACCCGCAGCGGTCGTGGATGGACCGGTTGGGGAAGGCATCCTGAACCTGCCTGAGGACTGCCAGCGCGCCTCGGCAGTCGCCGGAGGCCCTTTCAAGTTCACGCTTACAAGTCCCTACATGCTGGCGCGGACTCTGCTCGACAACCACTACCGCAATTTTGAATCGCTGACACTGGGGATTGCCGATGTGCTGGCATCGCAGGCAGCCGATCTGGACTGTGCCTGTGTCCAGGTCGACGAGGCCAACATCCCCGGAAACCCAGCCGATGCGCCGCTTGCCATGGAAGCCATCAACCGCATCCTTGACAGGGTGAGCGTCACCACCGCCGTGCACTTCTGCTTTGGCAATTACGGGGGGCAGACTATCCAGGCAGGCAGCTGGAAACCACTGCTGGAGTTCCTCAACGGCCTCAGGGTCGATCATCTGGTGCTCGAACTGGCGCACCGCCCGGACGACGATCTGGAAGCCCTGAAAGACATCCGGCCGGAGATCGGCCTCGGTCTCGGGGTGGTCGACATCAAGGTCAATCATGTGGAAACCCCGGATGAAATCGCCGCCAGGCTGGAAAAGGCCGCTGGAGTGCTGGGCGCGGAAAGGATCCGGTGCATTCATCCGGATTGCGGATTCTGGATGCTGAAGCGGTCGGTTGCCGACCGCAAAATTGCCAGTCTCGCGCGGGGGCGTGACCTGTTCGCCGGCAGAAATCATTCCTGATTCAACATCTTCTGATTTCATGAGTGCGATTCCCATTCATCTCCGCGAAATCCACTTCCATGTTTTGCCCATGCAGACGCGATTTCCGTTTAAATACGGGATCGCCAGCATGACGCAGCTGCCGCACCTTTTTGTCTCCTCCACGGTGGAGGTGGCTGGCCGGTCCAGTCATGGTCTCGCCACCGAGGGACTGCCGCCCAAGTGGTTCACGAAATATCCGGACACCACCTTTGAGCAGGACCTGAAATCCGATCTGGAGGTAATCAGGACTGCGGCGAAAGTGGCAACGGAGACGGGCAGGTGTCAGCACTTTTTTGAGTTCTGGGATCGGTTTTACACTGAATTCAAAAAGCAGTGGCTGCCATCCGGAGTCCCGCCACTGCTGGCGAATTTCGCCCTCAGTCTGGTGGAGAGGTCTGTTCTCGATGCACTGGCCAAAGCCCTTGGCAGGCCGCTGCATCAGCTGCTTCGTGATGAGGGTCTGGGAATCCGGCTGAGCGTCATCCACCCCGAACTCAAAGGAATCACACCGGACAATTTTCTCCCGGAAAAACCTCTGGAGCACACCATCGTCCGGCACACGGTCGGACTTGGGGATCCACTGACGCCGGAAGAGACCGGCTCCGGGAATGAACCTGATGACGGCCTGCCGATGGATCTGGTCAGCTCCATCCGCCGCTATGGGCTCTCCTACTTCAAAATCAAGCTTTCGGGTGACATGAACCGCGACCAGCCGCGGCTCAAGGCCATAGCGGAAATACTCCGGCAGGAACTGGCCGGCGGGTTTTTCATCACCCTGGACGGCAACGAACAATTCAGGGATTTCGAGGCTTTCCGCGAATGCTGGGATTCACTGCAGCGCACTCCGGTGATCCGATCCATGCTCACGAAAAACCTGCTGCTGGTGGAGCAGCCTGTTCACAGGGACCAGGCTCTTGACCCGGCCAACACAGAGCAGTTGAAGGACTGGAGCGAGCACCCGGATTTCATCATCGATGAAGCGGATGGCGATCTTGACAGCCTTCCGAAAGCCATGGAGATCGGGTATGCCGGAACCAGCCACAAAAACTGCAAGGGAATCGTGAAGGGCCTTGCCAATGCCGCGCTGCTGTATTTCCGCAGCAGCACAGCCGGATCAAAGACTGTCCTCAGTGGCGAAGACCTTGCCAACGTCGGCCCGGTGGCGCTTCTCCAGGATCTGGCGATGATGAATGCCCTCGGGATCCGCCATGTCGAACGGAATGGCCATCATTACTTCAAGGGGCTCAGCGCGTTCCCTGCGGACATCCGGCAGAATGTGCTGGATGCGCACGGTGACCTCTACCATTTATCCAGTCAGGGCTGGCCGACCCTTCACATTTCGAAGGGAAGGATATGCACTTCATCGGTGAACCAGGCCCCTTTCGGATGTGCCGTAGTGGTGGAAACCTCACATTTTGAGGATCTGGATTCATGGGCCGCCAGCAACCTGGACTGATCCTCATGGTCCGCAACGACTTCCCCTTCCCTTTTCGAAGTGATGGACTTCAAGGAACTGCTTGAATCAAGCCCGCTAACCGGTACAGTGATATGGCTGGGACTGCGCCCGGCTCACAGGTCCCCGGTCCGGTCGGTCACGTCCATGGAACTTGATCCGGTCAGGGGGATAGAAGACGACCATTACTCCCGCAGCGCCGGCAGTCGTCAGGTGACCATCATTCAGTGGGAGCACTTCGATGTTATGGAAAAGCTGCTTGGCTTCAGACCGACTCCCGAACAGCTCCGGAGAAACATAGTGGTGGCGGGCATCAACGTCCACGCCTTGAGAAAATCCGGGTTCAGGATCGGCGGTGTCGAACTGGAGGGTACTGGAGACTGCCACCCCTGTTCGCGGATGGAAGAGGTCCTGGGCCCGGGAGGCTATCACGTGATGCGGGGTCACGGGGGCATCACAGCCCGTATCCGGGTCCCCGGCACCATCCACACGGGCGATGAAGTCCTGCACATATCCTGAACATTTGTCATGGTTCTTTCCGAGACTGATTTTACAAAGCTCATCAAACAGCTGATGAACCCGGGGTGTTATCCTCATCCAACCGGCGTCATTTCGATCGAGGAAACGCACATTTCGTGGGTGATCCTCACCGGGGACTACGTCTACAAAATCAAGAAACCGGTGAATTTCGGATTCCTGGATT
>JAUIAG010000241.1 GCA_030425355.1 Verrucomicrobiia bacterium | reverse complement strand
CGAGATGCATTCGAATCTGGCTGATGTCGTGGAAAGGCTCGAGGGCATACCGTCTTATAAAAGACTTTTCCGGGATGCATTCATGGACGGAGCTGTCAGCTCAGAGAATATCGGACTGGCGCTTGAGCAGTTCATGCTGACCCTCATCTCCGCGGATTCGCGGTTTGACCGGGCTATTGCGGGCAGGGGGCAACTGACACCTGCCGAGCAGAGAGGACTGGAACTTTTCGTGACGGAATTTGATCCGTCGCGCGGACTGTTCGGTGCGGACTGTTTTCACTGTCACGGGGGGCCCTTGTTCACATCAAACAAGTTTGCGAATAACGGACTGCCACCAATGGGCAGAGCCGATGCGGGGCTTGGCGGTGTGACAGGCAGGGAAGCGGACATGGGACTCTTCCGTATTCCTTCCCTGAGGAACATCGCTGTGACCGGACCGTACATGCACGACGGCCGTTTCAATACTCTGGAGGAAGTCATTGACCACTATAACGGGGGCGTGCACAGGACTTCCACGCTCGATCCGAACCTTGCCAAGCATCCGGAAACCGGCCTGCAGTTGAGCGGCGATGACAGGAAGGCGCTTGTCGCCTTTCTGAAGACCCTGACAGACGAGTCATTTATCAACCCCGGGCAGATCAGGCCAGGGGCTGTGACAGACGATCAGTCATTGACCTCAGCCGGCCGTTGATGAATTCCATTTTTCCATTTTTACGTAGTTGCCAATAATGAAAAAGACACGCGAAAGACTGAAAAAATTGTTCAGGGTGGCGGCCTTGTGGGGCTGCTGCACCTGTGGTGTGGTGATGGGGGGAAGTGAGGATCACCATGAAAGTGACCAATACTGGGCTGAGCTTGCGAAGATGCTGCCTTCTTACGAGGTCAATCCTGCAAAGCTGCGGGTCGCCGCCCCCAACGAGCGGTATCTCATGGGGACATGGTCACCGAGAAGATCATGGCCGCACATTCCCGTTTCGGCTGCGAACCTTCCCGACGGAAGGGTGCTCACCTTCGCCTCCAATGAAAGAACCCGCTTTCCGGGAGGACGGCCGGAATTCACCTATGCCGCCGTGTGGGATCCGGAGACAGATCAGATCACCGAAATCAATCATGGTTCCCACGACATGTTCTGTGGGCATCTCGTGATGCTGGAAAACGGGAACGTGTTCATTAACGGTGGACGGAACACCACGCCGCTGACAAGTGAGTTTGATTTCAGGACAGACTCATGGAACAGACTTGAAAACATGACAGTGGGACGTTGGTATCCCACCACCACCTTCCTGGCCAATGGCGAAGTGTTCACCGCCAGTGGAAACGGCGGTCCGAACAACGCGGAAAGATGGACACGGGGGCAGGGATGGACTCGCCTTACCGGCATCAACTGGTCGTCGATAGCCGGCGCCCCCGGTTTTGAATCCAACTGGTGGCCTTACAATTTTCTGGCTCCCAACGGCAGGATCTTTCACGCCGGCCCGACTGATGCAATGCACTGGGTGGATCCAAGCGGCCTTGGCAGTCTTCAGACTTCCGGCGACACCGTACCCGGTACGAAATATCCGAAACACGGAGCAGTCGCCATGTTTGATGAAGGGAAGCTCATCATCGCGGGCGGTGCCAGTTCAACCAGTGGCGGTTCCACAGCCGAGGTGTATATTGTGGACATCAACTCGGAGGACGCCCAGGTCAGCAATGCCTCCAACATGGCTTTCCCCAGAAGATTCTCCAACCCTGTCATGCTACCGACTGGAGAGTTTCTGGTCATTGGCGGGAACACATCCGGCACGAAATTCAGCGACAACGGCACTGTGCTGACACCCGAACTGTGGAATCCGGATACCGGTGAGTGGCGGCAGATGTCGGACATGGCAGTGCCCCGTAATTATCACTCTGTGGCGCTGTTGCTGGCCGACGGCCGGGTCATGGCCGCCGGTGGCGGTCTGTGCGGATGTTCAGCCGATCATCAGGATGCTGAGATCTTCACCCCACATTACCTTTTCAATCCTGATGGGAGCTTGGCTGCCAGACCTGTGATTCAGACAGCTCCTGCAGTTATCAGCCATGGATCAAATTTCCGGATCGAGGCGACCGCAGGTCTTTCACGCTTCACCATGGTAAAAATGATGGCGACAACCCACGCCTTGAGCACCGATATCCGTTTTCTGCCGGTACCATTCACCGAGTCCGCTCCGGGTGTGTATGACCTCAGCAGCCATGCCAACGCGAATGTTCTGACTCCCGGATACTGGATGCTGTTCGGGTTGAACGACAGCAATGTGCCTTCCGAAGCCGCCATCGTTCAGGTTGGATCCCTGCTGAATGCGTCGCCGTTGATCACCAGTCCGGGTAACCAGGTTTACCGTCTCGGGCAGATCGTCGATCTGGTTGTCTCCGCCACCGACCCCGAGGGCACCGCTCTCAACTTTTCCTCCTCCGGACTCCCTGATGGGCTTCGCATGGATCCTGTCAGTGGTAGAATCACCGGAACTGTCATCAAGGCCGGAAACTTTGAATCACTCATCACCGTCACGGACGAAGGAGGGCAGTCCGCGAACCTCACTCTCAACTGGATCATCTCAAGCGGAATAATCTGTGAGGACGCCACCAATATCGCCTTTGACGGGACTGCCACACAGTCATCCGAATTCAGCGTCGGCCCAAGACCGGCTTCGAATGCCATTGACGGGAACAAGTCCACCTTCACTCACACCGAAGTGGGGCAGACCCCGTCGTGGTGGCAGCTGGAGTGGCCAACCGAGAAATCGATCCAGATGGTGAGGCTCTTCAACCGCACCGATTGCTGTGGTGCACGTTTCAGCGACCTGAGAGTGGAAATATTTGATGCCGGTGGCAGTCTCACCTTTCAGTCTGAAGTGCTCAACCGGGATAATCTGCTTGGTGCACCAGCCTCCCTGACTATTGATGTCATTGCTGAAACCGGAGGAGCCGTGACCGGCAGGGTGCTCAGAGTGACCCGTACGAGGAGCACTGTTATCAGCGCTGACAATGATGCCACGCTGCTTTCGCTGGCTGAGGTTGAAGTCATCGGCTGCGATAGAATCACCGGTAACCGCGCGCCCATCGTCGCCAGTCCCGGGACACAGGCTCACCGTATCGGGGAATCAGTCCGGCTTGCTCTCGTTGCCAATGATCCGGACGGGGACCCGCTGGCTTTCAGTGCCACCGGTCTCCCCGAAGGACTGGTCCTCAATTCTTCCACAGGCATCATTGACGGCACTCTTGCTGAAGCCGGCAGCTTCAATGTGAATATAACTGTCGATGATGGACAGAACGGAATCACCAGCACCGGCTTTCTCTGGATTGTCTCCTCCCAGCAGGGTGTTGTGTATAACTTTGCCAGTTTCGCGGATCCCTCACTATGGCAGGTCAATGGCAGCGCGGCGTTTGCCGGAGAAGTGCTGAGACTCACCCCCGCTGTGAACAGTCAGGCGGGATCCGCCTTCATCAAAGCCCCGGTGGACCTGACAGCCAATCCTGATTTCACCGCACAATTCCGCTTCCGCATCCATGGTGCCGCCGATGGAGCGGATGGTATGTCTTTCGTGCTCCAGGGGCTGTCTCCCGAGGCAATTGGAAGCGTGGGTGGCGGACTTGGACTCTCCGGGATGATGAGTTCGCTGGCTGTCGAGATCGACACCTATCAGAATGGCACCTCGGACAGGAGTGGCAATGAGATAGCGGTCATTCAGAACGGCATTGTCACTGCACCGCTTGCTGCGGTGGCCGTTCCACCGGCCACTGTCGATCTGGAGGATGGAAACATCCATAACCTCTGGGTTGATTACAGAGCCGCCACGAGAACTCTCATGGTTTTCCTTGCTGCAGGAGATACTGCCGTGAAGCCGGTCGAGCCGCTGATCCGTGTCGGCGACATCGACCTCGTGTCCCTGGTTGGAAACCAGGCATTTGTCGGATTCACCGGTGGCACCGGCGGTCTGAACAATAACCATGACGTGCATTCATTCTCCTTCCGGCAGGGTGGGGTGGCCACCGATCCGAACAAGGCCATCCGTTATCAGTGGTGGACAGGTATCAGCGGGAATTCCATCAGCAGCCTGACTTCCAGTCCGCAGTTCCCCGATTCACCATCCGGCAGTGTGCTCGTCGATCTGTTTGAGGGATACACCAACTTCGCCGACAATTACGGCTCGCGCCTCAGTGGAGTTCTTTACCCACCGGTTTCAGGAGAATACATCTTCTGGGTTTCCGGGGATGACAACACTGAGCTGTGGCTTTCCTCGGATCAGACGCCATCAAACCGAACGCGCATTGCGACCGTCCCTGGCTGGACTTCGCCACGGCAGTGGACCAAATTCCCCGAACAGAAATCCGCTCCTGTCAGCCTGATAGCCGGGAAGCCGTATTTCATCGAGGCATTGCACAAGGAAGGGGGGGGGCTTGACAACCTCGCCGCCGCATGGGAAATACCGGGACAGCCACTCGCCGTCATTGACGGACAGTATTTCATTGCGCCGGATGACGTACTGGGCCGGGCCGGTCTCTTCGGGCAATACTTTGATGGCCGCAATTTCGACACTCAGCGATTCACACGTGGAGATGAGTCCGTAGATTTCAACTGGGGCACCGGCAGTCCGGATGCCGGAAGACTTGGAGCTGATAACTTCTCAATCAGGTGGACAGGTTTCCTGACACCTGAGTTCAGTGAGACCTACACCTTCTACACCAACAGTGATGACGGGGTCCGCCTCTGGGTTGGAGACAAACTGATAATCGATAACTGGACCGATCATGCTCCGACTGAAAACTCCGGGCAGATCAACCTGACCGCGGACAGGCCGGTCCCCATCAAACTGGAATATTATGAGAATGGTGGCGGGGCGGTCATCCAGCTGGCATGGTCCAGCACGAGTCTTGCCAAGCAGGTTATTGCACCGGCCTTCCTGCATCAGGGGGTTGACAATCCGGATCTGGCACCGATTGTCGATTCGCCGGGTGACCTTGTCAATCCAACCGGTGCGGTGGTCTCACTTCAGATTGCCGCCTCGGACCCCGAAGGAGAGCCGCTGACATATTCCGCTACCGGTCTCCCTCCGGAACTTCTGATTGATACCGCAACCGGGATCATCTCCGGGACCCTCGTCTCCGCCGGTAACTACAATGTGACGGTGAGCGCCACTGATACCGGCGGCAGTTCGGGGCAGGCCAGTTTCGGATGGGTTGTGACAGATGAACTGTTTGTGGACACCATCCGCTCCCTTCCGGCCGTGGCTGGATCCGCTGTCTCCCTGGAAGTTCCGGTTTCCGGCGGACTGAATCCGCGCTTTCAGTGGAATTTCGGAGATGGCTCCCCGCTTTCGGATGTCAGTTCCTCACCCGCTGCTCAGCACGTCTACGAGAATCCCGGGGTGTATTTTGTCACGGTCACCATAACTGATGACACCGGGAAAAATATCCGCCAGTCATTCCTGCAGGGGGTTCATCTGCCGTTGCAGGAGAGCCGCCCTGTTTCATCCTCCACAGTGATAGTGGTCGGGCAGGATGGGATTGACCGGCTGTGGAATGTCAACCCAGACAACAACACGGTGGCCGTCTCAAATATCAGTACGCTGCAGACCCGTGAGATTGCTGTAGGCCGTAAACCGCGTTCTCTGGCTGCCGGTGGTGCCGGTTTGATATATGTCACCAACAAGGACGATGACACCATTTCGGTAATTGATTCGCCGTCCGCCACAGTGCAGCGCACCATCCAGCTTCCCTACGGCAGTCATCCGCATGGAATAGTCACCTCACCTGATGGAACCTATTTCCTTGTTGCTCTTGAGGGCCGGGGACAGGTGATGAAATTCAATGCCGCCACCGGGGAGTTGATTGCGACTCTTGATGCGGGGCTGCACGTGAGGCATCTCGCCATATCCGGCGATTCGGCCACGGCATGGGTTTCACGATTCATCACGCCGCCGCTGCCGGGCGAGGCTCAGGGCATGCCGGCGATGGACGGCGGTGCAGAGGTGCTTCGGATTGGCACTTCGGATATGACGCTGCTGTCCACAGTCATCCTGCGTCCCAGTGACAGGACGGACGCCGAGAATGCAGCCCGTGGAGTGCCGAACTATCTGGGTGCTCCCGCGCTCTCACCGGACGGGACCATGGCATGGGTGCCATCCAAGCAGGACAATGTCTTCCGCGGCACAGCCCGTGACGGGAAGCCTCTGACACACGACAGCACCGTTCGCGCCATTTCCTCGAAAATCAGCATCGCCGATGCCGCCGAGGAGTATGAAGCCCGCGTTGATCATGACAATGCCGGCAACCCGTCCGCCGCGATATTCGGTCCCAACGGTCTGTATGTCTTCGTCGCACTCGAGGCCAGTCAGGCAGTTGCAGTCATCAGCGCCTATGAGAACCTCGAGATTGGCAGATTCAACGTCGGGGCAGCTCCTCAGGGACTGGCCCTGTCACCGGACGGCACCCGCCTCATGGTGCACAATTTCCTGTCGAGGAGCATCTCCATACACGACATCTCCCAGCTGGTGCAGTACAGCAACATGCGGGTATCGGTTGTCGGCAGTATGTCAACCGTGGCCAATGAAACCCTGTCCCCGGAAATCCTTCTGGGCAAAAAGCTCTTCTACGATGCCAGGGACACCCGGCTTGCCCGCGAACAATACATCAGCTGTGCCTCCTGTCACAACGACGGCGGCAGCGACGGACGCGTGTGGGACATCAGCAGTCTCGGAGAAGGTCTGCGCAATACCATCGAGCTGAATGGCCGCTCCGGCATGGCTCACGGGATGCTGCACTGGAGTGGAAACTTCGATGAAGTGCAGGATTTCGAAGACCAGATCCGGAACCTCGCCGGAGGCACCGGGCTTATTCCTGACTCCCGCTATAACTCCGGGAGTGTCTCGGTGCCACTCGGAGATCCCAAAACCGGACTCAGTGCCGAACTGGATGCGCTGGCGGCCTATGTGTCATCCCTGAGCAGTGTTGGAAGAAGCCCGTTCAGAAATCCCGATGGATCACTCTCCGCTGCGGCGACTGCCGGGCGTGAGGTCTTCATCCAGGCCAACTGTGTGAGCTGCCATACGGGTGTCAATTACACCGACAGCGCCCCGGGCGTATCGCATGACATCGGGACCATTTCTGCGCTGAGCGGCAGGCGACTCGGCGGTCTGCTGGCCGGCATCGACACGCCGACACTCCGCGGTGTCTGGAAAACTGCCCCGTACTTCCACGACGGATCTGCTGATTCTCTGGAGACGGCCGTCGCGCGCCATGCAGGCGTTGACCTGACTCCTGGTGACCTCGGAAATCTCGTGGCGTTTCTCAGGGAGACGGATGATTCCAGCGGCATGGCACCCGGTAATCAGCCACCGTCCATTACTCCGGTTGATCCGGTGCAGTCGGATCAGGGCGAGGCTGTGGAGATTGCGCTGACCGGAACCGATCCTGAGGGTGCGGTCATCACATGGTCTGCCGAAGGGCTGCCATCCGGTGTCTCAGTCTCGGAGACAGGCGGACTCATCTCGGGAACTCCGAATGTGGCCGGAGTCTACAACGTGACCGTGACAGCGAGGGATGCCGGTGGCGGCTTTGCCATCATGACCTTCCAGTGGACAGTCAGGGAAGTTCTGCCTCCTGTGGAACCTGTCAAGATCACCCTGGACGGAAACCTCGACGACTGGTCTCCACAGAGTCTTGTGCTGGCGGATCCGCTTGACGTATCCGGCGAGAACCTTCAGGTGGACCTCCGGGAGCTGCGCATCGATCACGACGAAACCTCATTGTGCCTGGCCTACGTCAATGAATACCCATTGACCCTGAACTGGGGGTTCCTCCTCTACCTGGACACCGACCTCAATGGAGGTACCGGATTCAGCTTCTGGGGACTGGGCGCGGATTACATGATCAATGGCCGCAGC
>JAUIAG010000240.1 GCA_030425355.1 Verrucomicrobiia bacterium | reverse complement strand
ATGGAACTGGTTTCACCATGGAACACGGCGAACGGGTCGACCCATCCCGGGTTCGGAGCCACGTTGATAACCCACGTGCCGAGGTTGTTACCGCGGGGGTCCGCCTCTTCGATGAAGACCATGGCGGCAGCCGGGTAGTAAACCTGTGTCAGTTTCTGGTAGGGAGGCTGGGCATCACCCTGCCATCCACCACCGTTCATTCCGTTGGCCTTGGAGTAGCTGTCCCATGCCCACCCGCTGCCGGGAAGCAGCCGCTTGCTGCGCAGATCGCCGGGACAGTGGTAGGAACCGGCATTGGGAACATATTTGAAAAGCGGGCCGAGTTTTATGCCATTCTGGACAAATTGTCTGGCATCTTCGCGGGTCATGCCTCTGGTGAATGTCACCGGCACACCGTTGACGCGACGGGGACCGGGCCAGAATCCTCCGGCAGGGTTGCCGGCTGTAGGAAGCATGTCATCCTGGTTGTCGTTGGCATACATCGTGAAGCCAAGTGCCAGCTGCCTCTGATTGTTGACGCAGTTGGCGGATATGGCCTTGAGCTTGGCCTTCCCGAGCGCTGGCAGGATCATACTGGCAAGGATGGCGATGATGGCAATGACCACCAGCAACTCGATGAGAGTGAATCCTTCTGCTTGTGATTTTCTTGAAAACTTCATAGCGGGGCGTTTTTTAGAAAGTTAGTGACAATCCGGTGGCTGTTCAAGTGAATAAGTGGACGCAACTCATGTGTTTTGCAGGGCACAGCCGACAGTGAACTCAGCCTGATTGGGATGATTCTGACAGAGATGGCACAGGTCTGTGATGTGCGTGAAAGCCCCCAGGGAACGCATAAATGATAACCTTTCCGCTTCAGACTGCAGCGAATGGATTCGGATGAACTGTCAGGCCGCTATCAACAGGAAGTGCCCCCGTCAGCATCATGTCATCGCCAACTGTGTCAAAGTGCCACTTCCTGACGGGGAGGAGCTCCTCGGCACTCTGCGCCCCCGTTCCGCCGACTGCCGGAAACAGGGACGGGCCGCCAACCACTTTCGGGGCGTAGAAGAAGCAGATCGACGAGATCAGCCGCTGTTCAAGGAATGATGCGGCAACCTGTCCCCCACCCTCGACCAGCACACTGGCTATGCCCATGCCGGTGATCATCCGGGCCGCGGCCGCCAGATCAATTCTGGAACCGCGGAGGGGAACACGCAGAAGGGAGACCCCGAGGGACTGCAGATCTTTTTCAAGCGACCCGGGATAATCCGGGCCTCCGACGATTGTGGTCAGCCCGTCATCATTCCGGACCAACACCCGGCTGGTCACTGGAATTCGGCCTCCGGTATCGAGAATAAAGCGATGAAGCCTGGCGTCGGGGTCGTCGGCACCTTCCGGGGTCCTGACAGTGAGCGACGGATCATCGGCTATAACTGTATTCACCCCGACGAGAATGGCCTGATGCTGCCGCCGTATCTCCATGACTCTTTCGCGGGCCGAAGCTCCGGTGACCCATTTCGAATGACCGGTTCGGGTGGCGATCTTTCCATCGAGGGACATCGCCAGTTTAAGTGTAAAGTGGGGAATCACGACAGGATTCTGTCAAAGACCTTGCCGTGCACATCGGTCAGGCGAAAGTCACGGCCCTTGAAGCGATAGGTCAGCCGCTCATGATCCAGCCCGAGAAGGTGGAGGATGGTCGCCTGCAGGTCGTGGATGTGAACCGGATCCTCGACCACGTAATACCCCAGCTCATCAGTCTGACCCACAGTGATGCCGGGGCGTATACCGCCACCGGCCATCCATATGGTGAAGGCATGCGGATGGTGGTCCCTCCCTGCGGACCGGCCCAGTGCGGCACTGGCCTCCACCATCGCGGTGCGGCCGAACTCACCGCCCCAGATCACCAGCGTGTCCTCGAGCATGCCGCGCTGCTTGAGGTCTTTGATGAGAGCGGCGCTGGCCTGATCGGTCTGGGCACACTGGCTCTTCAGTCCGCCTTCCACATTCGAATGGTGATCCCATCCAACATGATAGAGCTGCACAAAGCGGGTCCCCCGCTCGATCAGTCGGCGGGCAAGGAGACAGTTGCGGGCAAAAGACCCGCCATTTCCGCTTATGCCATACATCGCCAGGGTCTCCTTCGATTCGGAGGAGAGGTCCGCCAGTTCAGGACCGCTGGTCTGCATGCGGAAAGCCTTCTCGTAATTCTCGATGCGGGTGAGTATTTCCGGATCGCCGACGTGGTCGAAAGTCATTCGGTTGAGGCGGTTGACCAGATCGACGGTGTGGCCCTGGAGGCCTCGGGACACCCCGGGCGGATTCGACAGGCTCAGTATCGGGTCTCCCTCGGACCGGAATGGCACTCCGGCATAAACCGATGGCATGAACCCGCTGCTCCAGCAGGCGGCTCCGCCACTCAGTCCTCCCCCGGAATTGAGGACGACAAATCCCGGCAGGTCCCTGGACTCGCTTCCCAGTCCGTAGACGGCCCACGACCCCATGCTGGGACGGCCCAGCTGCGGGCTGCCGGTGTTCAGAAAGATCTGCGCCGGCGCGTGGTTGAACTGGTCTGTGTGCATGCCCCTGATGATGGCGATGTCGTCCACCACCTCACGGAGATGCGGCAGCACGCTGGAAATCCGGGCACCGCTCTGTCCGTATTGCGCAAAATCAAAGCGGGGGGACAGGACCCCGGCATCCGGGTCGATGAAGGCAAAACGCTGTTCGCCAATGACCGATCGGGGTAGCGGTTTTCCCTCCAGTTTTCTCAGCTCCGGTTTCTCGTCGAAGAGGTCGAGCTGGCTGGGGGCACCGGCCATGAAAAGGTAGATGATGTTCTTTGCCTTCGGCCGGTAATGGGGCTTCGCCGGCTGTGACACTGATTGACTGGCTCCCGCCAGATCCGCCAGCGCCATGGCACCAAGCCCGAGTCCGCAGTCACGGAAAAAGTGGCGCCGTGTGCGGCATTCAAGAAGAAGCTTTTTTTCGGTGAGACTCAAAGTATTCATCGTATTCACTGTCTGTCGGATCGGTTGAGGCACGGCCGGGAAGGAAACCTTTTCTCCGAACCGGTTCATGCCCGCGCATTGGTCATTGGCGCGTGATCATTTCATCGAGATTCAAAACGGCGCGGGTGACCGAAAGCACAGCCGTCCAGCGCGCTGCGGATACAGCTTCCTCCATGTCCTTTGAAGGCAGGGGCACCGGTTCGAGGTCACCCGAAGCCACTCGTTTTTCAATATCCTCCATGAACTGGATGACCGTTGTGATTTCCTTCCCGGTGGCCGGACGGTTCAGTGCCCGCAGGAAGAGGCTTTCAACAAGCCCACGGTCCGTTTCAAATTCGCGGACTGCCAGTTCAGCGGCCATGGAACGTGCGGCTTCGACATAAACGGGATCGTTGAGCAGCACAAGTGACTGTAAAGGGGTATTCGAGCGTTCGCGCCGGGTGCACACCATATCACCCGAAGGAGCATCGAAGGTCATGAAGGAGGCATAGGGAGCCGTGCGTTTCCAGTAGGTGTAGATCCCGCGGCGATAGCGATCCGCTCCGCCGCTTGCATTGTATCCCGGGCTTCCGTAAGCCAGTCGGGTGACTGAGGAATCCTGGGGCGGGAAGACGCCGGGGCCGCCCATCTCCATCTCGAGGAGCCCGGCCGCCTGGAGTGCCGTATCACGCACCATTTCGGCGGGAATGCGGAACCGGCTGCCACGGTGATACCATGTATTGGTCGGATCCTGATTCTGATACTCTGTGCGGATGGAAGAAGACTGCCGGTAAGTCGCCGATGATACAATAAGCCGATGCAGTGCCTTGATGTCCCATCCCGAAGATTCAAATTCGAGGGCGAGCCAGTCGAGCAGCTGCGGATGGGTCGGCATGGATCCCTGAAGCCCGAAATCCTCGACGGTGCTGACGATTCCTTTTCCGAAAAGCCGGGACCACGTGCGGTTGACAAAGACCCGCGATGTCAGGGGATGGCCGGGTTCAAAAAGCCATCGGGCAAATTCGAGCCTGTTGGCGGGCTCCTGCTGCCCCGGACGCCAGAGGAGAAAATCCGGCACACCGGGTTCCACGGTATGGCGCGGCTGGAGGAACTCCCCGCGGTGCCGCAGACGGGTCTGGCGACGGTTGTCCTCCGACCGTTCCTGCATGACGAGGGAAGTGGTGCGATCCCACATCTGCTCCCTGAGACTGCGGATGGATTGATTGATTCCGGCAACTTCCGGAGCCTGATCGAGAAAGGCTGTGGTCAGAATTTCGATTTCATGCTGATCCGGTTCTTCGCCCCGGCGCATCCGGTTGAGGACGGACTCCACTTCGTGTGTCACCGGTGCCGCTTTCAGCTCTGCGGCCGTCTCATCGGCGAGTGCGAGGCGGAATCTTCCGATTGTCACCTGATGGATGAAGTGCTGGTCAAGCACCACTTCAAACGAATCTCCGGCTTCTGTGGTGACAGGTTCAGCAAAATTAAAGACGGCGCGGGCCGGTGATGCAAAACGGTTTCCGACCTGCCAGCCGGTGTCGCGCTGTCCGTCGAGGGCATTTCCCACAGGGCGGCCATTTTTCTCATGACTGGCACTGGCACCCGCGATCCGGACCTTGGCCCATTCCGACTCATCTGATGAACTGCCGCCCACCCGCACGCCAATTTCACTGAGGAAAAAGTCACCATCATTGAAGAAGTGCGCCCGTCCCGGCCCATCAAAGGGCAGACTTTCGTGGGGAAGAACCTCAAGCCGGAGCGCCGTCCACGAACCGGCTCCTGGATTGAAGCTCACTGTGTAAAAGTCCTTGTTGGGTTTGTCGCCTGATGCCAGAACGGACTGATCCTCCAGAACCGTGAGCGTGGCATGACGCTCGGACATGAGTTTTTCAGGGGACTGGATCTTCCAGTTGACCGCTGTCGGCACCAGGGATTCCGCCCACTTCATGACGGCCTGATCAAGACCATCACCAAAGGCCTCCGCTCTCGACGCCGACATGGTATCAATTCTTCTGCGAAGGGACTCCATTCGCTGTTCCTCGTCCTTATCGGGAATGGGCATCTCAACTTCGTCGGCGTTGTCGAAGAGTGCCATCACCTGAAAATATTCATCCTGAGTGACCGGGTCATATTTGTGGTTATGACACTGGGCACAACTCAGGGTCAGCCCCATCCATGCCGCGCCGGTGGTTTTTACCCGGTCGACCACTGCGTGATAGCGGAACTCGGCCACGTCGATACCACCTTCCTCATTGGTCATGGTGTTGCGGTGAAAACCAGTGGCAATCACATCCTCGGGCCTGCGGTCGGGGAGCATGTCACCGGCGAGCTGACGTATTGAAAATTCATCAAACGGCATGTTGTGATTGAGCGCCCTGATAACCCAGTCCCGATACGGCCAGATGGTGCGGGGACGGTCCTTTTCATATCCGTTGGTATCCGCGTAGCGGGCCAGATCCAGCCAGTCGCGCCCCCACCTTTCACCGTAGGCCGCGCTGCCGAGCAGAGAATCCACATACCGGTGCCATGACTGGTCGGAATCATCCGCCACAAAATCCGCCAACAGCGACGGCTCCGGCAGAAGCCCTGTCAGATCCAGTGCCAGCCGTCGTCCAAGTGTCCATCGGTCAGCCTCCGGCGAAGGGGTCATGCCCCGCTTTTCCAGTCCGGATAGGACAAAAAAATCTATTTCGTTCCGGCACCACCCCGGATTGGAAACGTCTGGAATCGACGGATCCTGCGGAGAAATAAAGGCCCAGTGACGCTCGTAGCGGGCGCCTTCCATGACCCACTGACGAAGCAGGCTCTTCTGTTCCTCGTTCAGAGGCTTTTTTATTTCAGGCGGAGGCATCACCTCGTCCGGATCTTCTGAAAAAATGCGCCGGAGGATCTCGCTTTCTGCCGGGGCTGCCCTGTCCAGGATCTCACCGTGACGGCTGCCGGAGGCAAGTCCGTCGCCGCTGTCCAGCCGCAGTCCGGCCTTCTGCTCATCGGGCCCGTGACAGGCAAAACAGCGGTCGGAAATCAATGGCCGGATATCGCGCTGAAAATCAATCCCGTCGTCTTCCACAGCGCAGACCGTGCTGAAGCCGGGATGGAAAAGTCCTCCGGCAGTCACAAGGACCGACCATGGAACCCACCGCGGGGAAAACACAAAATTCATGTATGAAGACTACATCAATCCACCGATTTTCCCAAAATGAAATTCATCCACGGCCGCAATGGAGGCTTGACTGAATTCGCAATCCGCTCACTTTATTCCCATATGCATTCCACGTCACGAAACCCCTCTCAATCAGGACACTGCCGTGCAGTCATGACCCTCGGACTGTGCCTCTCATTTTTCTCAGCCCAGGCGGCAGACTGGCCTCAATGGCGCGGACCGAACCGCGACGGGTCCTCGCCGGAGACAAACCTCATGGAAAAGTGGGACTCCGCCCCGGAACTCAAGTGGATTTATCGGGATGCCGGCAAGGGCTATTCCGGTCCCGCGATTGTCGACGGCACCTATTACAGCATGGGCACTGACGGGGACTCCGAGACAGTCTTTGCTCTCGATACCACAGACGGCAGCAGGAAATGGCAGACGGCTGTCGGGTCCATACTCGGCAACGCATGGGGCGACGGACCGCGGTCCACTCCGACTGTCTCAGGCGATCACCTCTATGCAATGTCGGGAACCGGAAATCTGGTGTGCCTGAAAACTTCAGACGGCAGTGAAGTCTGGCGGGTAACCATGCAGTCTCTCGGGGGTGAAGTCCCGACGTGGGGTTATACTGAATCTGTGCTGGTGGACGACGGACACGTCATCTGCACACCCGGTGGCAGCAAGGGCGCCGTGGCGGCACTCGATGCCAGGACCGGCAAACTGGTCTGGCAGTCCGATGACTTCACGGACGAGGCCCAGTATTCTTCCATCGTCGCAGCAACTATTCACAATAAAAAACACTATATCCAGCGGACCATGAAAAGCATCGTCGGCATCGATCCGAAAGATGGTGACATATTGTGGAAAACCGATTTCCCCGGGCGCACAGCGATGATTCCCACCCCCATAGTCAAAGACAACTATGTTTACGTGACCGGTGGATACGGCACCGGATGCAAGCTGGTGGAGATCACTGAAAACTGGGACGTCAAAGAAATCTATTATAACCGCGACATGAAGAATCATCACGGTGGAGTGGTCCTCGTCGATGACAAGGCGGTTTTCGGATATTCTGACGGCGTCGGGTGGCTCATGCAGGACCTGATGACCGGCGACGAAATCTGGAGCGAAAGGTCAAAACTCGGCAAAGGCGCGGTGACCATGGCGGATGGCCGTTTTTACTGCATCAGCGAGGACAGCGGAGAGGTCGAGCTGCTCAAGGTCACACGTGACGGATATGAATCCGAAGGGAGTTTCACACTTGATCCCCAGAGTTCAATCCGTGCCTCACGTGGTAAAATCTGGACTCACCCGGTGATCGTCAATGGCAAGCTTTTCCTGCGGGACCAGGACCTTGTTTATTGCTACGACATCACCGATTGATTAAATCCCGGCTGTTCTATCACTCAGCTTTCAACCACTGCCCGGAAAGGGCAGTTTTTTTATATTCGATTCTCCACGTGAAGACCGATAAAAGGAGGCATGGCGCGTTCCGAACAGGAATAGAAGTCGCGCCCGCCAGAACGCGAGGTGACATGACGCATCCCAAACCAGAAACATCGGTCCATGCAATACCAGTGCACAGTTGAGAATCCGGGATGGAGCCCGGGGCCAATGGACGGCACGCTGGAATGCAACGCCTTCGGGCTGACCATCACCACCGACACGGGCCAGTCCATAAATCTGCCCTATGCAAGGCTCCAGATTCAATGCGACGCTGCATCACCCCGACAGGTCTGTTTCATTCATCCGGATTTTCCGGAAACTGCCGTTGTCACAGAGGATGTGCTCATTCTGATGGAACCGGGCATTCAGGAACGCACTGCGCTCAAACGCCAGATTCGGGATGTGCGCATCCAGTTGCCCAAAGACAGTACCGGCCATCCGGGACG
>JAUIAG010000239.1 GCA_030425355.1 Verrucomicrobiia bacterium | reverse complement strand
CCAGACCGCCCGTGAAAAGTCACTCCATATGTCGTGATTGCCCGGCACGAAAAAGAACCGCATGTCAAGGCCATCCGTCATCTCAAGAAATGAATCCCACTCCACCGCACTCTGTCCGGCATCATTGAAATATCCCTCGATCAGGTCACCCACACTGACCACAAAGGCCGGCTGCATCAGATTGATTTTTTTTATGGCATCCTCAAAAACCCCGTCGCGCTGCCCGCCTGTGCGGTCGGTCACAAGGATGAAATGAAAATCATCGTCACGGTCCAGGATGGGTTTGTCAGTCCACGGGCGCGCTTTTTCGGAACTGCCATTCAATTCAGGCGCGGGAGTGAAATTCTCCGCCTGGCCGCCGGCATCCGGACTGAAGGCGGGTCCGATGGTCCATGCCAGTGCGGGGGCGAGGCAGATCCTGAAGAGTCGGCGGACCTGTCGGCCCCCAATCCTCAGAGCTTGCATGCGTGGAATGGTCATCCTTCTCATGGCTGGATTCTGTGCATGGCCATTTAAAATGTCGAATCCAATCCCATCCCGTGGCAGAGGAGGGGGCAGCGGAAAAAATAAAGCTCCCCGATGGCGGGGAGCTGAAGTGCTGAAGTGGATCCGGGGTGGTTTTGAAGCCGGCCTAATGGGCGTCGCGGTTTATGGGTTCCTCAACAACCATGTGATCGGGAAAGTCGGCAGCCTGGTGTCCGCCGCGGGCCCCGTATCGTTTATTCTGTGAGCCTCCGCGAGGCTGGTTCAGCGGAATATACATCCCGCCCTTCTCGCTGAGCATTCCATAGAGCTGTGATTCCATCTCCTGGATCACCGGCCTCAGGTCATCGCGGGTGATAAGGTTGACGGTTTCGTCGGGGTCGGCCTGGATATCATAAAACTCATCCGTATCCCATAATCCATAGTAGGTTATAAATTTATATCTGTCCCCGCGCAGGCAGAAGACAGTAGGTGACTGGGGGAAGTTCTTTTCCCAGTAATAAACGTAGAGAAAGTAGTCACGCCATGGCACCTGCTTTCCCCGGGCAATGGGGATGAAGCTTTCTCCGTCCATATGTTCCGGTTTCACGAGCCCGGCTGCATCGAAGATTGTGGGGGCGATGTCGATATTGGCGACCACCTGATCGACAACCGTGCCGCCCTCGAAGAGATCCGGGCACTGCATGATCATTGGAACACGGATGGATGTTTCATACGCGACGCGCTTGTCGATCAGTCCATGTTCGCCGAACATGAAACCGTTGTCGCCCATGTAGATAACAAGGGTCTCATCGTGAATGCCCATTTCTTTGAGTTTATTGAGGACCCTGGCAATGGATTCATCCACGGCGAGAAGAGATTCACAGTAACGCTTGTAGTAGCGTTCAATGTCCATTTCGCTGTGATAGGGAAAGTCCACACCGTGCCAGCTGTTGCGCTGGTCCCTGAGCCATCGGGGCTTTCCTGCGTAGTTTTCCCTGGTGTCCGCCTCTGTCGATGGTTTCCGGAATTCCGAGTCACGATACCTGTCCTCGTGGCGCTCGGCGGGCGTGAAGTTCGCATGGACGGCCTTGTGCGAGAGATAGAGGAAAAATGGCTGATCCCTGTCGGACCTGCTGTCCAGCCAATCCACTGCGTAGTCGGTGAGTTCGTCAGTGATGTATCCCTTCTGTCTCACTCTCCGGCCATTGACATTGAGAGTGTAGTCCGGGCCTGGCGGCAGGTAGTGTCCCTGTCCACGGAAACTGACCCAGTGATCAAAGCCCGGCCGGGGCTCGTCAGTGGCGCCACCCATATGCCATTTGCCGATGAAGGCCGTGGCATAGCCTGCTTTCTGCAGCCATTCCGGGAAGAACCGTGTTCCTTCGGGCACGAGGCGGTTGTTATCGATGACGCGGTGTTTGTGGGTGTAAAGTCCGGTCAGGATCGACGCACGGCTGGGCGAGCAGAGAGAGGTGGTGACAAATGCATTTTTAAGGTGAACGCCGTTGCGGGCCATCGAGTCCATCGCCGGTGTCTTGAGAAACGGATGGTTCATAAACCCCATCGCGTCGTATCGATGGTCATCGGAGAGGATGAATACAACATTGCGCTGAACGGTGCCGCCGTCGCGCTGCGGCTCCACTTCAACAGCCGTCGCAATCGGGAACACTCCACAAACGGCTGCAATCGCGCACGCCGCCCTCATTAGTTTTCCAGGGTACATGGTCATCACAGGAATCAAGGATTCAGGATTTGAGATTTGAAAGTATCCTATCCTGAAGGCGGTGCGGAGGGCAAACCGGATCGCGGTGGAAGACCGGTCCTATTCATCAAAGAGGTCGCCGTCCTCTGCGAAGAGGTAGTCGAGGTCTTCTCTTGAGAGGCACTGGGTGAAGCCGTCCTCACCGAGGATATCGGTGATCTGGCGGGATTTTTTCTGCTGCAGTTCCCAGATCTTCTCCTCGACTGTTCCCGGTGTCACCAGCCGGTAGGCGTTGACAGTTCTGGTCTGACCGATGCGGTGGGAACGGTCGATGGCCTGGGCTTCCACGGCGGGATTCCACCACGGGTCATAAAGGATCACGTAACTGGCGGTGGTCAGATTCAGACCGGTGCCCGCCGCCCGCAGACTCAGCAGAAAGACTGACGGATCACTGTCCTCCTGAAACTGCTGAACCACTTCCTGACGACCTTTGGTTTCACCGGTCAGCAGGTAGGTTTTCTGACCTATTTCAGCAAACTCCTTCTGGAGGATCTCCAGCATCTTGACGAACTGGCTGAAAAGAAGGACCTTCTCGCCCCGCTCCAGCAGTGGCTCCACCAGCTCAAAAAGCGTCTGTGTCTTTCCGGAGACCGAATCGCTGCCGACCAGTCTCGGGTGACAGCAGATCTGCCGCAGTCTGGTGAGAGCAGCCAGCACGTGGATCTTGCTGCTGTTGATGCCTTTTTCGGTGACTGCCTGCGTGACCTGCTCCCGGCTGCGCCGCAATTCAGCGAGATAGAGTTTTTTCTGTGCCTTGCCGAGCTGGCAGTCGCGACGTTCCTCGATGCGTTCGGGGAGGTCGCGGGCCACCTGGGTTTTGAGGCGCCGCAGGAGAATCGGCCTCAACTTGGCGGCGAGTCGCCGTCTGGCAATCCGCTGTTGAACAGGGGCGTCGCTGTTGCCCTGGTACTTCTCGAGGAACTGGGACTGGCTCCCAAGATACCCCTTATGAAGGAAGTCGATGATGCTCCACAGATCGAGGAGACGGTTTTCGAGGGGGGTGCCGGTCAGTGCGATTCGATGGCTGGCGCGCAACTGTTTGACGGAAAGTGTGACCTGCGCCCCGGGGTTCTTGATGAACTGCGCCTCATCCAGGACGACAGCCTGGAACTCGAACTTCCGCAGGGACTGGAGATCGCGGCGCAACAGCGCATAGTTGGTGACGATCAGATCAAACTCCGGAATCCGTTCACGAAGGTTGTGTCGCTCCTTGCCGCTCTGCAGCACCAGGACTTTCATCGACGGCACAAAACGGTTGGCTTCCCGTTTCCAGTTGTGCAGCACCGATGCTGGACAGATGACAAGGCTGGGTCTTGGCCTGTCCCGGTAACGGCTGCGCAGCCATTCAAGTGCCACAAGTGTCTGCAGCGTTTTGCCCAGGCCCATGTCGTCGGCGAGCAGGCCGCCAAGGCCGGCATTGAAAAGATTGGCGAGGAAATTGAAACCGTCCTTCTGATAAGGACGGAGGCTGGCATGGATTCCATCCGGCAAGGGAAGGTCCTCGACGCCTGTGAAACCGGCTATCCTGTGCCTCAGCTCGCGGGCCGCCTCCGCATCTCCCACGCTGTCGATCTTCTGGATTCCGGTTTCTCCGGCCTGCGCGAAACTGACCTTCTGCGGAACGGGAAGCAGCCCGTCAAGCCCGAGATCCGCCATCACTTCATGAGCGGAAATCACCTGGCTTTCATCCAGCTCCACCCATCCGCTGTCTGGAAGGTTGACGTATCTCGAAGTGGCCCCCTGTAAAGCCTGGAGGTCCTTCGGGGTCAGTTTGAGACCCTCAATTTCCCACTCGGTCGAAACTGAAAACCAGTCAATGCCGGTGGTGGAAATGGCCAGTCTCGGTCTGAGCTTCTGGCCCCCGAGGAACAGGCGGTGGAAAAGCGCATTGCCGAGGATTTCAAGTGCCTCCGGTTTGGATTCCCACATGCTGCCAAGCAGTTCGAAAAATGCCTCGTTGGCTTCGCCTGCCCACTGGCCTGGTTCAGCACTGAAGCAGTTCATCCGGTTGAGCCATTCGATGGCCGGTGTCAGCCGCGGATCATCGAGAATCTCAGGCCGGCTTCCCGTAAGTGAATCATCCCCTGAAGCTGCTGATTTCTTCTGCCATATTTCACCGTCCCAGAACCACACCGACTCATCCTTGTCACTGACGCCCTCAAGACGGATGTTGACGCTTTCATCCTGGATTTCAAAAATCATCCTCGGCCGGGCTGTGTGAGCCTCACACACTTCTGCCCAGAGGGGGTCGGATTCGAGGAACCGCCGCCTCATTCTGGTCAGAAGCCGGTTGCTCAGGTTTTCCACAGCAGTCATCGGACTCCTGTTCCACGCCTCCAGAAGTGACTGGGGCGGCGGATTGCGAATCAGAAAAAACTCATCGCCGGCCAGTGCGAACCACGGTGGGCCGGCAAAAACGATGATCTCCTCAAAAGGAAAGGAAAGCTCGCGATCGGGGACCACCAGTTTCTGACCTATGCTGAGGTCAGGCGGGGTTCCGCTGATAAAGGGCTCGAATTCGGCGCCGAAACCACTGTATCGCAATGGCACTTCCCGGGTGCCGTGTTCAAAACGCTCAAGTGCCGCCCACTCCGACAGCCATTCCAGCAGTCCGGGACCGGAGAGACGCAGCTCCTCCGGCACAGTGGGCAGCCGCATCAGTTTCTTCCCTGCCCAGCGGATGAAGGCCCAGTCACGGGGGACAAAGAGTTCCTGCTCCTGACTGGCCCTCTGGGTGAGGTCGATAATCTCCTGTGGGGACCGGATGCGTTCACCTGTGCGGGGACGGAAAATCTGAAACCGGAAAGCCAGCCTGTGAAGGGACGGGTTATTCTCGTCGGCGACGGGTTCACACAGGACCCTGAGGCTGGAACCGGGCGCGCTGCCCCGCCGGTTTCGTCCCGGGAAGAGCCACTGCTCCATGGCATGCGAGAGTTCCTGGCTGGCCCGGCTGGCCTCAAGCTGGGAAAAACGCTCGAAGTTGGCGTGGGGGATGAGTTCCGGCGGGAGTGGATGTCCGGAACGCATGAAAGCCAGCGCTGTTTCCTCGAGGCGCTGAGTGCCTCTGGCGTCCATGACGCTGTTCCACCATTCCTGACCATTGAAATCCTTTCGGGAGAGGGACAGCCTCTCAAAATAATCCTCCAGCAGCAGCCATGCGCGCTGCGGGTCGGCGCAGGCACTGAACATGTCCAGAATCCTGGAACGTTCAGCCCTGGATTCTGTGGAGTCCGCCAGTTCACGCCTGAGGTCAGCGAAGTTCCCGTAGGTTTTCTTCATGACCTTGAATTCGGCGTCGTATTTGCTTTCCGCGGCTGTTCCGGCCTTCCTGGCTCCCGTTGAGCTGTTTTTTGGCGGTCTCCCCATGTGATCCGGGTTGGTTTATCTGGTCTGGGTGGATTCAGAAACTCCGGCCGACCGGGGCCTGATGCGGCCGTGGTCGGCGGGGGCTTCGGATCCCGCTGTCTGTGGGATTCTCCCGGCAGACCAAAGGGTATTCTATAATGGCCACAGCGATCTTTGTAAACCCGCCGCCGCTCATATTTCGGCGAATTGTCGCCGACTCAATGCCCCGAATTCCCGGTCCGGCATAAAATTACTTGGAATCCAGCGGTTTGTGGTGGATTTTGACCCTGTCAGTGGAGCGTCCATGAGGTATTTCCTCTCAGCCATGACCGGTCAGCCGGAACGTGAAAAAACCATCAGGTGCGGTCGACGCGGGTGGTTATCGCCGCTTCGTCTCATGCTGGTGTTGATTCTGGTATCCACATGGCACCTCCACGCCCAGCGACTGTATCTCGTCGGTACCGGTTCGGAATCCGAACCCCGGACTCAGCCGGCTCCGGTTTACTTCTGGGATCTCGGGACTGGTGACTGGCACCGGGCGGGGACACTGCCGTCGAGCTTCAAAAGCGCGGAAAGACCACGGATCTCCCGAGTCGCTCAGGGAAACACCATCTATTCCGCCGGCATGGCGGACGGTGGACTGGATTACCTTGTCCTCAATAAATCCATGCCGCTTCAGGCTGCCGCCAACTGGTCCCGGACCATCCTCCCCTCCGGAATCAGGTCCGTGCAGACCGAGGGCAGTTTCATTTACTTCAATACCCCGGAAGCCGTTTTTGAGATACCGCGGCACTTTCTCTACCAGGCCGGCAATCTCTACCTTGATCCTCTGGATATCCTGACAGTTGCTCCTCATCCGGATGGGTTTGATCCCGATTCCATGGTGAGAGCCGCCTCGTCATTCTGGTTCAACAATGACCTGTCCATCATCCGCATTCCGGACAACGGCCTTCCCCGGATATACCGGCCGGAGGCAAACCTGCCCATCGTGGACTTTGCCATATCAAATAAAGGAAGCATCTACTGGACCGGCGCATCCGGCCTGACAATTCTGGATCCGACTGAACGGAAGCCTGCTCAGAGCATATCGCCGGTGAGGTTTCTCTCCCTCGCCGCCGTCAATGATTTCGTTGTCGGCCTGACAGCTGCTGCGGATGTTCCCGGCAGCCGGCAGTATATCCACATTTTCAAAACCACCTCCACCCCGGCCCGTCGGCGGTTCCCGATTCCCGAGGCGGTTTCAATTGCCCCCGGCGACCTCAGCCTCACGTCCTATTTCGGCAACAACTGGGAGCACTTTCCATCAATGGACGGACCACTTTTTTCACAGCCATTCCAGTCATTTGACACGCCGCTGACCGGTGTCCCCCTCGAGATAAGCATCGACTTTCTGGAAGACTGGGAAATCACTCAATGGACATGGATCGGTCCGGACGGCTTCGCCGGGAGCGGGGCACGGGAGGATAATAACTTCAGCATCATCCTGCCGGCTGCAGCTCTGCCCATCTCCGGTGAATACCGCCTTACAGTGGCCGGACCGGATTTCGCGGCCACAAGTGATCCGGTCACCGTTCATTACGAGAGTCCCCGGGAGGTCCGCTTCCTCGGTTTCCGGGACTCCGGCAAACCCGGTATAATCGAATTGTCGGTCTTTGTTCCCGAGAGCATCAATTCCCCCCTGGTGCAGTTTTCGAAGGACCTCGACCATTGGCAACCATGGAACGGGACCACAACCGAAGGCGGTGGAAACCGCCTCGTCAGAATCAGTTTTAATTCATCGAATGTGCCGGTCTTCTTCAGAGTTATCGGACAGGCCCCAGTCAGTTATGAACAGGAATGAAGAATGTTTTCTGCAACCGGTGAGGCTGACGGCTCCGGATGCCGCTGGACGGTTTGTAATTCGAAGACTGGCTCTCATGGTCATGGTGTTGTCCATGCTGCCTGTCACCATGGAGGCAACGTTTCTACTGACGCCATGGTTCAGTGATGGCGCTGTCATTCAGCGGCAGAAAGCTGTGGAGCTGCGGGGCCGTGATCAACCCGGCGCGGCTGTCAGTGTTGCTGCATTCGGGATGAACCTCTCTGCAACCGCCGACAATGACGGTTCATGGAGTGTTGAATTTCCTCCAATGGAGGGCGGCCTGAGTTCGGATGTGCTGATTACGGGTAGTCGCGAAATCCGTATCGCGCAGGTCCGCACAGGTGACGTCTGGCTGCTGGCCGGGCAGTCGAACCTGATTCAGCCTCTGTCGGACACCCGGAATGCAGACCGTCTGCTGAACGACGGTTTCCGCAATGATGCCATTCGGATCTGGCATGAACCGGGATACCGCGGACTCGATCCGGTCAGACTGCCGTCCGGGGCCTGGACAGAGTTCAGCGCCCGGACACTTTCCGGTTTCTCGGCCGTGGCAGCCTATTTCGGAGAGCAGCTGACGGCTTCGGTGGATGT
>JAUIAG010000238.1 GCA_030425355.1 Verrucomicrobiia bacterium | reverse complement strand
CGGCAAACTCGGCGACATGGTCCGGATTGTCACCACACATTACGCCGGAAGGGCACCGACCGATTCCATTGTAACAACTCTGACTTCCCTGAAAGGCGTTTCACCGCAGGTTTCAACAGCGGTTCTGGATGGACTGATGGAAGGCTGGCCGGCCAATTCACCCCCGGCACTCAGCGCCGGCGATATCAGCCAGCTGGAATCCGTCATGGATTCCCTTCCCGAAATCGTGAGGGACAGGCTCCTCAGCCTTGGTGAACGGTGGCAGGTGTCCGGGCTTTTCGCCGGACGGATGGAAGCCATCATTCAGACATTGAAAAATCAGGTAGCGGATTCCGGCCTCGATGACCCGGAGCGCGCTTCGGCTGCTGCGCGATGGATCGGGCTCCAGGACAGACCTGATGTTGCCGAAGCGATCCTTGAACCGGTAACCCTGCTCTCCACCCCTTCACTCTCCACCGGACTGATCAATTCTCTCGGCACCAGCCGCAGCGATGAGACAGGCAGTGTCATTCTGGGCCGATGGTCCAGCTTCACCCCGGCAGTTCAGCGGTCGGCCATCAGCATGCTGCTGCGCCGCTCCGAATGGTCCATGGCACTCCTTGATGCCGTGGAGAACAAGTCCATTGCCAGAACGGATATCCCGCCGGAATACTGGTCCCAGCTGCGGCAGAGCCGGAACCGCCGCGTTGCCGGGAGAGCCAACCGAATCGCCACGGCAGGCCTGGAAGTGTCCTCGGACCGCGCAGCAATTGTCACCCGCCTTCTTCCTCTCGCCGAGCGGAAAGGTGACGCGAAGCGGGGAAAACAGGTCTTCGCTCAGTCCTGCGCCGTCTGCCACCGTTTTGAAGGCGAAGGCGGAACAGTCGGGCCCGAGCTCACCGGCATTGCCTCACGGGACCGTGCTGACATCCTCCTTGAGATTCTCGACCCCAACCGTTCGGTCGAAGCCAATTACCGGCTCTGGAATGCCTCCACATCGGATGGAACGATCTACTCCGGACGCCTCGAAGCGGAATCCCAGACAACTATTGAAATCCTCGATATCGCAGGCCAGAAACATGTCATCCAGCGGGACGAGATAGCGTCTCTTGAAGTTCTGCCCCAGTCCATCATGCCAACAGGTTTCGAGGCCATGCCCGAGGATGACCTCACCAGCCTCCTCGAGTATCTCTCCCAGCCGCATGAATAGTCGCTGTGCCGGCGCTGATGAAGCGTGACAGTCTCGAGCGCATCTCTGACAATCGGCCCCGGAATCATCCGGGGTTTTTTCGTCCCTGCAAAAGACGAATAGTGGACTTACATCGAATCATACCGACATTCACACTTCGCCGTTTTGATACGGTCTTCCGGAGGACAGGAAATGAACAACTCACTCCATGATAACAGCAATCAGAATCAGAACGACAGCAGGCTGTATTACCAGCTCCGGGGTCTGGTTCTTGCCGGAGGCAGAAGCTCCAGAATGGGTCAGGACAAGGGCCTGACGGTCTGGCACCAGGGCCTCAGTGAAAGGATTCGTGTCGGCTGCATGCTGAAGAACTTCTGCCATGAAGTCCACGTCTCCCTCAACCAGACCCAGATTGACGATCCGGCTGCTGGCGCCCTGAAGGAATATGGACTGGGGATCATAGCGGACCTCGAAAAATGGAGAGAGATCGGCCCGATGGGCGGACTGGCGTCTGCGATGGAGATGCACCCGGATTCCACATGGCTGGTCTGTGCCTGTGATCAGCCAGGAGTGAATGCGGATCTCCTTCAACGCCTCGTGGGTCACTACGGGGATAGATATTCGGGAGTCTGCTTTGAGACCTGTGCCCCGGCTTCAGTCATCCAGCCATTCCCGGCCCTTTACACTGCCGGTATGAGAGAGCGTATTTTCGATAGCATCAATCGGTCTGACTATTCAATTTCATCCATTATCCGCCGATCGAACAGCGACTTTCTCAGGCTGGCGCTCACCGAGCACCCCGAGGCTGTTCAGAGCGTTGACACCCCGGAACAACGCGAGGCCGTCAGAAAAAAACTATTCTCACCTCCCCCCGACCATTGATGACCATTCCATCAGCTCAGGCAGGCTCACTGCATTGACTGCTCTTCTCCTCCAGCATGATCCAGGAAGTCAAAATTCCGGAAAGCAAAAGTTCCAATCTGCATGGGAAAATATATTCAGCGTTTGATTTCCAGTGGATACGCTGCTAGTGTTTTTCTAGACATAAACAAAAGCCCCGCCCAGGCCGGATCAGCGCTCCAGGAGAGAAAACGCCGTCATGGATACAAGGGCAGGCGGGCTGGAACACTTCCATTGACCCATCGCCGGTGCACCCGCATGGAGCATGTTTTCCTGACTCACGGGACTCACGGAAGTGACCCGGATCTCTCTGCTGCTGTCACCCCCTCGGGACTTCCACTTAAGATCGTGGTTTCACGCAGGCAGCCCGCTTTCTCTGAATCAGCCACTCCGCACAAGACCCGGCTGACACGCATTTATCAGACGGTGGGTTCGGACGCAGTATGCGTGCGTCACCGCACCGCGGCTGGAGAGCAATCGGGCAAAGAAGAAGAAAGGAAAAACAGATTTAATTATGGCACTTGAAATCAATTACATCGAACTCGACGAGATGTTCGCCGGTCAGGTGGTCGAAGTACACATCACAGGGAAACTCGAAAAAGCTGACTACGAATACTTCGTTCCCGAAATCGAAAGGCTCATCGGGAAGCATGGGAAAATCAATATCCTGTTCTTCCTGACAGAGTTTGAGGGATGGTCGGCCGGAGCATTATGGGAGGAAATAAAATTCGACCTGAAACATCTGAAGGATCTGAAGAAGATCGCGATGGTGGGTGACAGACGGTGGGAGGAGGAAGCCCTCGCCCTGCTGTGTCGTCCGTTTACATCCGCCGAAGTGAAGTTCTTCCCGGTGGAAGAGGTCAATATTGCGCGTCAGTGGCTTATTCCCGGGCAGATGGTGCAACATTCATCCGGAGACTGACGCTTCCGGCCAAAGCGACTGGGAATTTTGAACCTATCCACTTCATCAGGCTGCAGCACCGCGCTGCAGTTTCCGCCCCCGCGGTTTCTAATGCCGACGGGGGAATTTTTGTTTATCCGGGTATGCACATGCACAGACCTTCAGACGGACCGTCGTGCAGGAATGCCTCCGGACATGAATCATCCACATGAATAATCAGCAGCCATGAAGGAGACCAGCAACCTGTCGACCGGCACAGGTACGATTGAAACAGATACCATAGTCAGACACATGCCCGATGCGGTTTTGATCTACTCCCGCAACGGGAACCATTTCAGAACGGCGGGCCCCGAGGCCTCAAGGATCTTCAGCCACATCATTGCCGAAGGTGATGGAGGTCACCCCTCATTCGAATCCATGATGGGCGGGCAGGCCGAACCGCTGGGAAAACTGATCGGTTCAGTGATTGAAAGCGGGAGAAAAGTCCACAATCAGACTGTCGAAATTGAACTGAATGGCGACCGCATCCTTCTGCTGGTTTCCGCCTGTCCGATGACCGGGCCCGAAACCGGTGGCGACACCGGCGATTCATCAGAGGGAAACGTGAATGCCGACATCATCTTCTTCATTCGGGATATCAGCCATTCCAGCAACAGGGCCCGCGAATCAGTTTTCGGAAGCGGCGGGCAACAGAAGTTCGGAGACCTGATTGGCTCATCACCGCCGATGAGCGCGCTGTTCCGGCAGATTTCGAGGATCGCTCCAAGTCCGATTTCCGCATTGATCTATGGTGAAACAGGGACTGGAAAAGAGCTTATTGCCCGCTCGATTCATTCCGCAAGTGACCGCAGCGAAGGCCCGTTCATTCCGGTGCACTGCTCCGGACTTCCCAAGGAACTGATCGAAAGCGAGTTGTTCGGTCATGTGAAAGGCGCCTTCACCGGCGCCAATAAAGACCGTCCGGGAAGATTCGAGACCGCGGATGGAGGAACAGTTTTTCTCGACGAGATCGCCACACTCAATCTGGAAATCCAGTCGAAACTTCTCCGCGTCATCCAGGAACATGAGTTCGAGAGACTTGGCAGTTCGGAAACTATCAAGGTGGATATCCGCATAGTCAGCGCCACCAACCGAGATCTGAGAAAAATGGTGATGGAAGGCCTCTTCCGGGAGGACCTTTACTACCGGATCAAGGTGGTTCAGCTTCGGGTCCCCCCGCTCCGTCAGCGAACAGAGGACATCCCGCTCATGGTTGAAAGCTTTATCGGGGAGCTCAACGCGATACATAACCGCAGAGTGATTGGTGCGTCTCCGCAGAGCATAAGGGTCCTCATGAGCTACAGCTGGCCGGGCAACGTCAGGGAACTTCGCAACGCCGTGGAACATGCTTTTGTTCTCTCCAGATCCCCCTACCTCGAACCGGATGACTTCCCGGATGAAATTATCAGCCCCGGCAGTGAGACAGCCATGGATGACCAGCTGATCTCAAATGGCGGCGAGGAGGCACGTATCCGCCAGTCGCTGCGCGAATGCCGCGGATGCCGGGCCACGACCGCACGCAGTCTCAGAATGCACCGGACCACTCTGTGGCGGAAAATGAGAGAATACGGCATACCCGGGGATTACGGAAAGAGACTCTGACTCTGACATGCGAACCGGCAGCCGAATTACGTGCCGTTTTTCCCCTTCCCCGCCACTGTGAAACATCCGTGAAACATTCACCCAACCGTTGCAACACGTTGCATCATGTCGCAACAAACGCGGAATCCACGCCGCTCATCGCCTCTGTAAATGTGCTGAAATCAGCCGTTCCGGCCGGCACACCCCCAAATAACCCCTGTTTTCGGACTCGGTTCGGATCTGGCATGGATATTTCTACATTAAAAACTGAAATATTCAGTCCTTCCGGATCCCGTCATACACGGCGGTGGGATATTCAATGAACCGGATCAAACATGGTTTAATAATTGAAACCGCCGGGAGTATTCACCACACGGGACCGGAAGACCGGCTGATATTTCATCTCATACTGAATGATGAGGCCCTTGAAACAATTATGATTGTCGGGCCTGATCATGAACATAGCAAAGGAAGGAAACATGAAAATACAGAGTATAAAGACCAATCGAACGAAAGCCCGCACACCGATGTTCATCATAGCCATGGCTGTTGCCGGGGTATGCCTGACGACGGGCAATGTGCAGGCCCAGGAGAAAGGCCGTACATACTCTAAATCGGAGGTCATGGACGCCATCGAGGACGAGTTTATCTTCGACGGCGCCGTACCGCACCAGTCGCTGGACATGGAAATGAACAGTGGCGTTCTCACAATCCGCGGAACAGTCAATAACATCCTCGCGAAGGAGAGGGCCACAGTCATTGCTGAGACCGTTCGCGGCGTCAAGTCAGTCGTCAACCTCATTGATGTGAAACCAGGGACATCAGTCACGGCAGCCGGACTGGCAGCCAATATTGAAGACGCCCTGCTTCAGGACCCGGCCACCGAAAGTTATGAGGTGGATGTCAACGCCACTGAAAAGGGCAAAGTGACACTGACCGGGACGGTTGACTCATGGCAGGAACGCGGACTGTGCGCCACGGTCGCCAAGAGTGTCCGCGGCGTGACCGGTCTCGAGAACAACATCACGGTCGACTACGACTCCCAGCGAACTGATTATGACATCAGCAAGGAGATCGAACGCAGACTGAAATGGGACGTTCTCGTGGATGACGCCATGATTGATGTCAATGTTGATGATGGAAATGTCACGCTCACCGGAACAGTCGGCAGCGCCGCCGAGAAATCCCAGGCACGCTACAATGCGCTGGTGGCAGGCACCGAAAATGTCGATGTCAGCGGTCTTAAAGTAGAGCGTTGGGCACGCGACGAGGATCTCCGCGAAGACAAATATGTGGATGTCGCCGACAAGGAAATTGAAGATGCCGTACGCAAGGCCTTCATTTACGATCCGCGACTGATGTCCACTGACGTCACCATAAAAGTGACTGACGGAAACGTCACCCTGCGCGGAATCGTCGACAATGCCAAGGCACGCCAGGCAGCCGAAAAGGACGCCCGTCACACCGTGGGTGTCATCGGGATCAACAACCGAATCAAGGTGCGTCCCGAGGAACTGCTCGGAGATGCCGTCGTGGAATCCAATGTGCGTCAGAAACTGATGCTGGATCCATGGCTTGAGTCCTACAAAATCGAGGTAGAAGCCGTCAATGGATATGTCTACCTGACCGGACGCGTGGATTCCGCCTTCGAAAAATCACATGCCACAAGTGTCGCCTATGGCGCTGAGGGAGTGATTGAAGTCCGCAACCGGCTCTCGGTTCTCTCAGATGACACAGTCGTTGTCTATGATCCTTATGTGTGGTATAATTACCCCGTATCATGGGAATTCTACCCGGCACACAGTGAACCGGACTCCGCCTACCCGGCAATGGAAGACAATGAAATTGTCGAGGAGATAAACAGCGAGCTGTTCTGGAGTCCGTTTGTCGATTCAGACGACATCACCATCACTGTGAACAACGGCATAGCCATGCTCACGGGAACAGTGGAATCCATGAAGGAAAAAGAAGCGGCAACCGAGAATGCCTTTGAAGGCGGAGCCGCCGGCGTGGTCAACAAGATCGACGTCTCCAGTGATTCCTGATCACCGGCATAACCGGAACACAGGGCCGCGGGGCGCATATGCCCCGCCACTCCTCAGGAACCGGTGGCGGGAATGATAATATCAACACAGCTGAATGAATGAATAATGCACCCACATGACAGATAAAGTTCACAATCATCAGTGAATGGACGACCATTCAACAGCTGCCGGATAAAGCGTCCCGTCAAATTATACAAAGCCCCCGCAGGATTGCGGGGGCTTCCATTTTCGGACTATGCTGTATAAACACAAGGATTCATGCGACATGATCACCCGGGCGGTTCGATACAGCAATTCTGTATCAGCCTCCTGCCAAGTCAGCATCGGAGTGGATATCCCGCTCATACTCTGGAACAGGAAGTCCCGAAACGACCCACAGAACACACAACGAAAGGAATAATAATGAAGGATGAATACATACGAAAACTGCGGCTCAAGATGGATGAGATCAATGCGGACATTGAAAAGATGAAGGCGAAGGCCGGACAGATGGAAGCGGACGCCAGGCTTGAATACCGCAGGACAGTTGAAGACCTTGAGTCGCGGCGTGATTCCGTCGAGGACAAACTCAGGTCCCTCGGAGAAAGCAGCGAATCAGCCTGGGAGGACATCCGGGACGGAATCGACCGTTCATGGGGTGAGCTGACCGATGCGATCCGGTCCGCCAGCCAGAAGTTCCGGTAATCCGGAGCTGCCCCATGCCCTCAGCCATGTTGGTCTGGCCTTTCCGGTTTCCGGAGCTGACAGCCTGACCTCCATGAATCACGGTGCCGTTGACGCGGCACCGTTTTTTAATGAGCCGGTCAGCCGGCAACGCCGACGACAGCTGGAAAGAAAAAACAATTTTCGAGCAGTTTTTTCCATCGGGACGTGGAAAAAAAACACACAAGGGACTAACTTTTGTCAAAGGCTCTGATGGCTCCCCCGGGGTCATGAGGCCGGATGCTGTCAGATTTTGCAGGTTCAGGATTCAGATATATGAAAGGTAGACTCAGGAATATTCTCTTGTGGGCGGTCGTGGCCGCGTTGAATGGTTTGTTCAGTCCGGTGATGGAATCGGGACTGCCGTGGAATACCGCACTTGGCCAGGAATCCCCGGCGGACGCAGACACAAGGCCGGAAATCATCGGAATCGAGCTGGATGAATCCGGAAAAATGGTGATCACCGTCGAGGTGCCGGCCGGAATCAGGAAGGTGGTGCTTGAGGGCCGCAGTCAGTTCGGGCATGGAACATGGATACCCCGGGGCGTCCGCCACCTCTCCGGTGCCGAAGCATCCACGGTTTCCTTCCAGCTGGATCCGGATCGCAGTCTTGAGATGCTGCGGGTGAGAGCTCTGCAGGAGGATCCGCTTCCGCAGTCCTTTTACAACGGTCAGAAGTCCTTCGACGGGACGGTCACGGATGAAAATGTGGTGGCCGGTCCTGATGTGGCCTTTGATGCGGAC
>JAUIAG010000237.1 GCA_030425355.1 Verrucomicrobiia bacterium | reverse complement strand
CTCATCGGGCCAGAGACCATCGGTTCAGTGTGCTGGCTGGATAAACATCGAAGCATAGCCAACAATGCCTTAGGGGGCATTTTTCTTGAAATGACCGCATTGCCCCAGAGGGCTGCACTCCAGCGGTCGTGGCATTCGGGGAGCGGCAGCGCCATGTTGAACACCACTCTTGAAAAGGCCTTCCGCGATTTTGATCAGACTGGCTGGGTTGCAAACTACAGAGGCGTTGTCGGCAACGACGAGAGGCAGTTCAATGGTCCGAATATTCGTATTCCCATGCTTTCATACAGCCGTGCTCATCCCTGGGGTCACCCGCATCGGCCGTTCCAGTTTTACCACTCGGCATTGGATGATATGGATCATGCCTGCAGGGATGCATTCATGAAATCTTTAGAGCATCTGCAGTTCATGTTTTCCGCGCTGGAACAGGAACGGATTCCCAACGGAAGCTTCCGGGGAGAGGCATTTCTCTCCGGACTGGGGCTGTCCATGGATCGGAACCTTCATCTGGAGGTCATGCGAAACCGCATGAAAATTATGGACATGCTGGATGGCAGCTGTTCCATTGCTGAAATAGCCTCGTCTCTCCACCTTCCGCTGGAGGAGGTGGACATATTTATTGCCGCGCTGGAGAAAGCCGGAGTCGTGCACAGCACCAGCCATTCCGCCTGGTAAACCGGGGGGGCTCAGACTAGACCCAATCCATATTTTTTATTTTATTATGAACGGACTGGAATCAATCAATATGCCGGATGATGAACTCATGCCTCTGGCGAATGAAGCAGGGATGAGTGCGGCAGAACTCGAGGCCCTGTGCTCCGAGCGTCAGCCGTCCTTCAGGGAACCCTTTGAGCCCAACTCATTTTATGGAAACGGATTTATTCTGAAGAGCTGGGCCGGTATCAACCCTGATCATCCCCTGGAGGTTATCGTCACTCACGGCGTCAATCTTTCCACTGTGCCATGGGATGTCGAACTGAACCATCCGTATCAAAAAATTCTATGCCACTCGGACATACAGTCACATGAATATACCGGAGCAGGCAGCCGCAAGAAGGTGATTCCGGTCGGGGCTCCTTATCTCTATGCTTCGCGACTTGTGGCCGGTGGCGCCCTGCAGCCTTCCAGAAATCTTCGAAGTGTTCTGGCTTTTCCCGCGCACAGCACCCATTTCCTGACTGCCGGCTTTGAGATGGATGAGTGGATTTCATTCCTCAGGGCATTGCTGGAATTCCGTCCGGTCACCGTATGTCTTTACTGGAGGGACGTGCAGCTTGGGCATCATAAGCGATACATGGAAGCCGGCTTTCCGGTTGTTTCCTGTGGACATATGTATGATGAAAAGTTTCTGCTCCGACTGGCCTTCATTCTGCGTTCGCATGGGGGAGCAATTGTCAACCGCCTTGGCAGCTGTGCGTTCTATGCGGCGAGTGAAGGCCTCGATGTGCATTATTTTTCGCAGGCCATATCCTACTCCGGTGCGGATTCAAAAATGTTGAGCGAATTGAGCAGTCGCCTTGATGCCATGCATACACGCCGGTTCATGCAGAGCTTTGGGTTTCCCGATGAGGTGCGGAGGACTCTGCAGTATGATGTGGCCATCGAGGTGCTTGGCAATGCCGCCGTTTCTGCACCCGGGAAGCTGCGCACACTTCTTCTGGACGAAGCCATGCCGGAATCCTCATCTGTCTCCAGGGAGAGTGAACCTGTGAAGCAACCGGCCAAGGCTCACGGCAATGACCTGCCCGCCTCGGTCATGGAAGTTCTGGAAAGACTCGCCTGAGTCCCGGCGACGGGAATCGGATTGACCGACTTGAGGGATGCGCCGCAGGTGATGCATTCATCAGGCACATCCAGTGCACATCCGGGCTTTGAGTCAACCCGATATCAACCGGCAGAAAAGAAAAACCGGAGCCTGAGGCTCCGGCTGATCAGTCTTTGATTGGTTGATCAAAAAATTCTGAGTTGTATGGATCAGCTTTCGAGAAAGCTTTTAAGCATCCAGTTTGTCTTCTGGTGCACCTGAATGCGGGCGATCATGAGATCTTCAGTTTCGGTATCACCTGATTCCGCCGCGGCGTCCCGGGCCCTGCCCAGATTGCCAATCACCTGGGCGTGAATGCCGGAGAGATGGCTCACCATTTCAGATGCCTTCGCATCCTCATTGATCTCCTTGATGCCGGCAGCTTTGGCGAGGTTGGCGAGGCCTCCGGGTGCCAGTGCGCCAAGTGCCCGAATCCGTTCTGCTATTTCATCAACGGCCTGAAACAGCTCGGTATATTGAGCTTCGAAGGCATCGTGAAGAGCGAAAAAGGAAGGGCCTCTGACATTCCAGTGACATATATGGGTTTGTGCAATCAGGGCGTAGTAATCAGCCACGACCTGTCTGAGCGTATCGACAACTTTTTGATTGTCCATAGGCTTTACACTATAACGGTTTGATAAATGTTCAAGTTTTGTCCCTGATCCGAATGATTTGTCAGCCGGCATCAGGGTCAATGAAGACTGGATATTGAAAATTGCTCCCAGCCCGTTGGATGGGGACACCGCGTTGGTCAATCACGAATTCCATGCCGCAGGCGGGATGAATCCGATGGCGAGCGGTAAGGCATCAAATTCCATGGAGCGATGGGTGGATAATGGGGGATGGTCGCGCCCGCGGCAGGCAGGGCTCCGGCATCTATCTGCCGTCCTGACTGTTCAGCCATCTGTTGGTGGGGAATTTTTCAATTGAGTATTCGCCCCCGAGCGAGTCCCTGAATGTTCGGCTGCGGCGGCGAAAGTCCTCGAGTATGTGCTGGTAGGCGGCATCGTGAACCAGGTTTTCCAACTGTCCCGGATCCACAGCGAGGTCGTGGAGGAATTCTGAACTTGCTGGATCCTGCTGAAAGTAGTTGGCGTAGACGAACCTCTCGTGGCGGATGCCTTCCCATTTGGGGATCTGGGCATGGTCCATCAGGTGTTCGCAGAAGAATGCCTTTCTCCATCCCGCCGGCTGCCGGCCGTATACCAGAGGGCGAAGGGATCTGCCCTGGTAATGCGGTGGGACGTCGAGTCCGGCCAGATCGAGGATTGTGGCCGGAATGTCGATGTTCAGGGACATGGCGTCGGCGACCCTTCCGGCGGCTCCTCCGGAAGTGGCCCGCGGGTCAAAAATGATGAGTGGCACGCGCAGGCTTTCCTCATAGTGGGACCACTTGCCGGCGAATCCGCGGGCTCCCTTGTAGTAGCCGTTGTCGCCGCTGAAAATGATCACGGTTCTGTCAGCGTTGCCCGTCCGGTCGAGCGCCTGCAGAACCCGGCCGATGACCCGGTCCAGGCCGGTTATCATACGGTAGTATGCCCTGACATTGCGCTGGTATTTCTCATCGGTGTCCCACCGCCAGAAATACCGCACGCGGTTCAGAGAGTCCTTGAGATACTGTGGATGTTTTTCAAAAACCATCGGGTCGGAATGCCGCGGGGCGGGAATTTCGACATCCTCGTAGAGACCGTCCTCCGATGGCGGCCATGGAAAATGGTCGACCTTGTCGCCGTCCTCGGCATGAGCCGCATTGAAACTCACAGAGAGGCAGAAATTTTTACCTTCCGGCACCGAATTGAGAAACTCGATGGCTCTGTCGCCGATGATGTCGGTGAGGTGACGACGGCTGCCATCCGGCATCTGCTTGAAATACGGACTGCGGTTGAGAGGGACGAATGAGTCGAACATGACCCCGGTCTGGCTCCCGGCCGGGACGCCGATTCCGAACTTCCCGACAAATCCGGTGTGGAATCCGTTCCGCCGCATCACCGCAGGGTAGGACTCCCCGATGAAATCCGCGCTGACCGGAGGAGTCCCGAATGTGAACCTGTGAGTTCGCTCGTAGAGGCCCGTGAATATCGATGCCCGGCTGGCGGCGCAGATCGAGGTGGTGACAAACGAATTCTCAAAACGCGTGCCCTTCGCCGCGAGCCGGTCCAGGACCGGGGTCCTGAGGATCGGATGGCCGGCACAGCCAAGGAAATCAGCCCGGTGATCATCCGAGAGAAAATAGATCACATTGAAGTTGTTGTCCGGATTGCTGCCGGCTGCTCCTGTGTCTGCCGCACTGGTTGAGCTGCCGGGGATTGTCGCAAAGACCGCGGCTGCGGCCACGAGTAGGACCCGGGGGAGATTTTGTCGAAAGGGGTGAATCATCCGCCCATGGTAGGAAATACCGGTTGGGTGGGAAGTGAAAACCGCTCCATGGAAGTTATTTTGGTCGATTCGAATCATTGACCGTACGGTCGGCCCGGTTTAATGTGGAGGCTGGATGCAGAGCCGCTTTTACCCAAGTTTAATGATTTTCTCGCTGGTTTGGGGGATCTTCACCTGTGCTGTCCCCGAGGTGCGTGCCGGGGAGCGGATAATTTTCATTCCGTCCTCCCGACCGATGCAGTCGATCATGGCTGTGAAGAGTTGGTCGCGTTCACGGTCCCTAGAGCAGGCGCTGGCCGAGAGTGATGCATCGGGCTCCTCCCGCGCGGCCAGTTCCGGAGAGCAGATGATGTCGATTTCACTGCCTGCCACATTCGGTATCAGCCAGAAAGAAGCTTTGAGATTGAAGAAACTCAAGGACCGCGAGGATAACTGGATCTTTGCCACTCAGGATGATTACGACGAGGACAATGCTTTCAGCGAGGCCGGCCGGGCTTCCGAGCCCTCGCAGGCCGGCGAATATACCGAAAACTCCGGGTCATCCACTGATTCCCGCCGGTCATCTAACAACTCCAGAGACCGGGGAGACTCCTCCCTTCCTTTTGGCGAGGAAGAAGGCAAATCTCTGGTGGAAAAATTTCTGGCAGGTGAAGGCGATGACAGTGCTTTTCCCGAAACCGGGGAATCCCGCGAGGACAGGGAAGAGGAACTTTACGGGGACGCGCAGGATGCCGGCACCGACGGCCGTGAGGATCCACTCGCTGATTTTGAGAGGCAGATCGCCGCATATGACCGGTATCTCTCCGGTGGTGGCACAGGCAGTGACGACGATTCTGACTCAGACAGTGACAGCTCCGACCAGTCAAGGCGTGGCGATGACAGAGATACTGATTCCCAGTGGGACAGGCTGTTCAGCGGACGAAACGCCGTTCTTTCCAATGGATTGAATTCGCGGGTGAATGAGGACGAGTCCGAAGCCCCGGTTACCTCCGGAAGCCTTGTTGAAAGTGGCTATTCGACCGGCGTTGGTTATCTGAGCCGATCGAGATCCCTTCACAGTGAATCGCGAGTTGCGCAGATTCTCGGTTCCGGTTCCGGCTCCGATCGTGGCAGTGAGGACACCGTCTCTGCGAAGGACTCCGGGCCATCGCGCCTGTTTTCCGGCAATGATCCCATCGACACCGCTGCCGACCAGTCGAGCCGCCTTCCCGGATCCTCCACTTTCAGCAGTAATAATCTCAATCAGGCCGGCGTTCCGAACGGCGGCTTCGGCGGTGCACAGGACACTATATCCAGCCTATTCAACAACAACTCCGGTGGAGTTATCGGCACAGCTTCCCGCCCATCCTTTGACGCCAGTCAGGAACAGAAGGAAGAGTTCTTCCGCCGCCCCACTGTCCTCAGTTTCCCCAAGCGCGGGTTCTGATTCCCCTGGGCCACTTTCTCTCACAAGCGTGGATGGCGCTTGCCAGCCCGTCCAGCACCTGATCCTCCAACCTGCCGCCCGGCAGGTTTTTTTGTGATCTGCGCGGCTGATGCATTGAATCATTCATTCCCTTGCCGGGACCCGTGCAAACCTCGCCTGCCGGAGGGATTCATTCGGATAAGGCATTGATTTCACCCCAGGTTTGAGACCATTATTCACTATTCCACACCGACAATAGAATTATGGAGAAAGAAAGAGAAATGTCCCTCAACCGCCGAGGGTTTCTGGGCAGGGCGGCTGCAGGGTTCGGGTTCATGACCAGTATGGCGGTTCTTGGGGAGTCCACCCGTGACTGGAGCGGACGCGAGCCCATCCGTTACCCGGACCCCGACATTGTCGTCATTGACCCGCGCTTTGGTAAGTACAAGCTCGGCAACACTGCTATACAGCGCATTGACCAGGGGATGCTCTGGGCGGAAGGCCCTGCATGGAATGGTGTTGGAAAGTACCTTGTCTACTCTGACATACCATCCAACGTGCAGCGCCGGTGGCTGGACGACAATGGTGCTGTCTCGACCTTCAGGAATCCGTCCGGTAATTCGAATGGCAATACCTTTGATTTTCAGGGGCGGCAGATTTCCTGCGAGCACGGAAACCGCCGGGTGGTTCGTTATGAATATGACGGTTCGGTGACAGTGCTTGCCAGTGAATACAACGGCAAACCCTTCAATGCCCCCAATGATGCCGTGGTTCATCCGGATGGGGGGATATGGTTCACCGATCCGGGATATGGCAGCATGATGAATTATGAGGGCAACAAGGGCCCGCTTCATCACAAGGAGTCTGTCTATCGGATTGACCCCGACAGCGGCCGGATCGCCAAGGTAACCGACGAACTGGTCAAGCCCAACGGGCTGTGCTTTTCTCCGGATTACAAAAAACTCTATGTCGCGGATACCGGCGCGCCCTCGCCGAAACCCATCTGGGTGTGGGATGTGGTGAACTCGAACCGCCTCAGCAATGGCCGGGAATTCTGCCGCATGGAAGTCAATGGCATCCGCGGTGGATCCGACGGTATCCGCGCTGATGTCGATGGCAACATCTGGGCGAGTGCCGGATGGGCCGGTGATGGATTTGACGGGGTGCTGGTATTCGCGCCCGATGGCGATCTGATTGGTCAGATCAGGCTGCCTGAAATCTGCTCCAATGTCTGTTTCGGCGGAGTGAAGCGCAACCGTCTGTTCATGACCGCCAGCCAGTCCCTCTATGCTGTTTATGTAGAGACCCAGGGAGCCCACATCTGCTGACATGGCGTAATGAAATTATCCCGTTGATCCGGCGGGATTGTTTTCCTGGCCCGTTCAGCTGGATATGTCTGACGCCCGTGGTGCCATGCGCCATGGGCCTATTCTTTTTCAGGGCAGTTGACCGGCATCCATCAGTTGCCAGAATTGCTGTGGGGGCATTCGGGTCTCGAAAGTGGTTCCGAGTTCGGTGAGCATCGGCATTTGCCGGACCACCTCCATGCCCTTTTCAATCTTTGACGGAGTGAAGATAAGCCTCCGCAGGGGAATTGATCCGACCGGTGTGAGGTCTCTGACCTCCGTTTCACCGATGTGGAGTCGCTGGAGCGTCGTCCCGGCCAGCGGGCTGATATCGGCTACCGGTGTGCGGTGAAGGGTCAGACTTTCAAGCGGGCAGGCCATCAGCGGGGTGATGTCCTCCACGGGAGTCTCACTGAGCCAGAGCATGCGGATCGGCGAGCGCGAGAGCGGCAGAACATCATGAACGCCGGTTCCGACCAGATTCAGTGATTCCAGCGGCATTTCCGCCAGCGGCATCAGGTCCACCACCGGCGTGTTGCTCAGATACATGTTACGGATCTGAAGACCAAAGAGCGGTGTGAGGTCGCGGACATTGGTCCGCTCCAGAAACAGCTCCTGCAGCGTCATCATGCCTTTCAATGGCGAAATGTCGTCAACGGGATTTGCCTGGAGGTCCAGGCTGAGCAGGGGCCAGCTGCCGAGGAAGGAAATATCGGAGATGCCGCATTCCGGCAGGGCAGCAGCCATGACCCGTCCCTCTTCATCGAGGCGGACCTGTCCCGCTCCGGAGTATTGCGGGTTAATTTTCCGAATGGCCGCATGAACCTCTTCAATGGAGCTGAACCTGTCCGGGCGCGAGGAAGAGTCGCCAGTCCCGACCGAGGCCGGAGATGGATCGCCGGACTCCGGCCCGGATGAATTCAGAGCAGCTGAACCGGGGTTGCCGGACTCTGCGGCGGATGACATTTCACTGCTGTCGGCGTCTTTCGACCCGGAGGAGGATTCCGGTGCACCGCTGTCGCATGAAGTGCACAGCAGCAGACATGCGGAAACCATGACAATGAGACACAGGCGGCGGCTGACTGAACCGACAGTGTCCGGGGCATTATGACTCATACAGCCCAGCCCTCGCGGTAGTCACGCCGGATGAGTGATGCCGCTTCCGGTG
>JAUIAG010000236.1 GCA_030425355.1 Verrucomicrobiia bacterium | reverse complement strand
CGGAGTCATGAACACACCCGGAGCTCCAGAGTGCCTTGTCCATCCCGGCATCCATTCGTGTCACTGTTCCTTGCAGTATCATCCACGAAGGTCAGTAATAAGTTATGATAAAGCGTGTATTAGTTCTAAAGTCACACCTCTTGTAGAAGGCGGCCCTTTCTGTGGAAAGCCGTTTCAGCAGATTTAAAGTCCGGATTTTCTATAATGTATCTCAGAGGCGAATCGATGACATTTTTTGTCTTTTGTTAAAAGTTCGGCCTTGATCGAGATAGTCAACTTTCCCGGTAATGTGATTCAGACGCCGGAGGGTCAGGGCATGCAGCACTTCCGGCCAGCTGTCCTTTTTTAACCGATACAGAAATGACCTGAACACAGACAGGGGCCCCACGAACTCCGCAGGGCCCCTGAACTTTTCCTGAACAACAAGCGCCAGCTCCGAATACTAACGCATGTAAAAAAACATGGAGCTTGTTTCCTGTGGTATGGTGTATGGATTTGCCAGGGAGCTGCTCCACTCTCCGGACAGGTCTTCCGCTGAGAACGCCGTCCCTGCACCGAGTCTCCAGAGCTCAATTGTCTTCATTTTCTTTCAGATGACTTATTGCTTATCTATTGAAAGCGGGGATGGGGGAAACAATGAGACAGGAAAATTCACCTGCTAACGAATTCCTGTGAGAATCAAACCGGCGGCACAAAACCAAGACCGGTTCCTCTGCAAGGCATGTTCAGGCCGGGCGACTCTCATTGAACTGAGGACCAGCCACGAATGCAGGGACGTGTGAGCCCAGCCAGTCCGGCAGTGGCATTCCGGGATCCCGTGCCGGATCAACAGTCCTGTCCGATGATTTTGAATGAATCCGGTTGCGCATGGATTCTGCAAAAATCAGCAGGTTTTCGATCCCGTCTGTGGTCCGTGCGCGGGATAAACTGCTTGACCCCACCCTTTGCGATACTACGATTGGAAGTCAGGTGGAAATGGAAGTTGCTATGGTCCGGTATTTTCGAACTCTGTTTATCCTCGTATTTGTCGCGGCCATTCCGTCCAAAGCGACCTCCCAGATCATCTTTGCGGCGGAAGCCAACTTCAATGGACGTCAGGGGATTGGCCTTTTTCAATCCTCCGGAGGAGTGGTGACGCCGATTCCGACCGGATTTGTCGAACACAATTTTCCTTCCGTTTCGCGGGACAACCGCTTCATCACCTTTTCCTCTCCCGACGGGGTCATTCCCGCGTTGCAGGTCCCGCCGAGTTCAGACATCTACATCCATGACCGGCTGACGGGCGTCACCACGCGGTCAGTCGACCACACAACGGACTTCAGTAATCTGACCTCCATTGCCGTCTTCACTCCTGTCTCGGCCGAACTTTCGCCGGACAACAGATTTCTCGCCTACGGTGTTTCGATTGCCCTGCGCGTGGGAGGCACGGCCGGCAGCACAACCAGAGAGCTGAACATAGCGGATCCGGCGACTGGCGTCATACTCAGCAACCCGTCCTTTGGCCGGGGCCCGACTCCGGATTCTGTCCAGGGAGAGTTCATCGGCCTCTCGTGGGACCCCGCCGGAAATTCTTTTGTGACGCCATTCTATGTCACCATCACCTCCCAGCTGGGAACCCCTGTCCAGCTGCCCGCCATCACCCGCTTTACCCGCAACCCGGCCAACGGCAACTGGGCTGCAGAAGATGTTCTGTCCAGACCGCAGTATCTCAACGGCAACCTCAGCGTGCCGCCCCAGGCGGTGACACAGATCTATCCCAGCATATCACCGTCAGGCAATGGACTGGCCTACTTCGAACTGTTCTGGCCGGACATCCTTTTCGGCACGCAGGCTGTTGTGGCGCGGGTGATCGTGGCCAATGCGGATGGTTCCAATCCGCGCGAACTGAGAACTTTCGACCAGGGAACATATCCACTCGGGCTCGGGTGGTCCCCGGACGGAACTCAGCTGGTGATCTCCATTGCGGATCAGATGAATATCGGCAGCGGATTTCTACCCTCTGCCAATGGTCCCACCGCTGTTGTGCGCCTTGTCTCAACCGCCAATGGAGCCATGTCGCAGTTACCAGGTATTAATCCCGGTTTCTTCACCACCTGGCGGGCGGGCGGCCTTCCGGGGTCACTGGCGGGCGTTGGCCTTGTCCCCTCTGTCACCGATGCCGGACAGACACGCATGCGGGCCACCGGGGTCCAGCCGGGGCTGCTCTATTTTCTTCAGAGTTCCGAATCGCTTGAAAGCAGTTCTTTCGGTACCCCGCAGAGCTTTCTCGGCCAGCAGCTAATCGATGGCATCGATATCAACTTCAGCTCCCCGGCCCGTTTCTTTCGACTGATCAATCCCTGAACTCCAGTTTGAACCATGACCAGCACCACAAAAGTTATCCGAGTTCTCCAGGCACTTCTCCTTTCAGCCCTCGCCTTCGCTGGCGGGCATGGCATGGCGGATGAAAGTGAAAAACCAAAGGCAGCGGAAGCTTCTGGCAAAGGCACGGATGGCGCGCTGCTGCTCAAGCCTGTTACGCTTCCAGACCCGGGCCGTCAGAACATGCCTGCCCATCGCGTGCTGGTTCCCGATGGCTGGAAGCTCGAGGGTGGCCTCACGGCCCCTCCGCCGAGCTACCACATGCTTGCGACACTGAGTGACGTGACCATCAAGGCCCCGGACGGCCGTGGTGTGCGCTTTTTCGGCCCTCAGGAATTCGGCTATGCGGACCGGATGCCGCTTCAGCCCTTCACCCCGTATCAGGGCAGACCCTTCATGCCGCTTCACCAGTCCCTTGGTGACTTCTGGTCACGGATGTTCGAACTCAACCCGGCTCCCGGCGTGACCAATCTCAAGGTCGTTGAGGAAGAAGTGATGGAAGAAGCGACTGAAGTTGTGCGAAAGCATCTGGCACCGCTCTACCAGAGCACCGCACAGGAGAACCAGCAGCTGTCGTTCAGTGGTGAAGGCAAGACATTCGATGTTCATGTGCGGCGTCTCGTCCTGCAATACGATGAGAACGGCCGCGACATCGAAGCCACAATCTTCGCCTCGGTCCGCCACTCAATTTATTACTATCCCGACCGCTCGATCCGCGCCGCGATGTGGAACCTCGACAACATGTACGCGGTTTTCGGGCCTGTCGGCACGGACTACCTCGCCGATCCCACCCTCGCCGCCATTGTGCGTTCCCGTCAGCTCCTACCGGAATGGGAAGTCGCGATCGAGACGTGGTATCTGATGAAAAACCGCCAGATTGTCGCGGAAGGTCAGGCACGCATCGCCGCAGCCGCCCGCGCCAATGTCGCCAGCAAAAGCTCCCAGACCGAAGATGTCCTCGATATCAGTTTCAACGGTTGGAAGAAACGCAATGCACTGAATGACGCTGGTCAAAGCCGCAGCGTCAATGCGATCCGGGAGCAGACCACCTACAGCAATCCGGTCCTCGGAAACACCGTCAACCTCCCCAGCTATTACCAGAATGTCTATACCGACCAGCTCGGGAATTACGTCCTTCATAACGACGCCAACTACGAGATAAACACCGACCCCGCCTTCAACAATGTTGAATGGACCCGCATCGAGCCGGTGGAATAGTCACGGATTTCATTTACCACCATTTTATAATCACATCGTGAGTCCACTCCCGCAGGCCGGCTGTCGGGAAATCCGTCTCAGTGAATCGGCGCGGCAACCGAACCAGATGCATCACTCCTCCAATCTGTTGATGGAGTATTCAAATCCGTCCAGTTTCAGGGTAAACAGGTATGTCCCCGCGGCTGGAATGTATGCCTTGATATTTTCCGTGTTGTTTCCGTTATCCAGCTCCGCATTTCCTGTGATGGGGAACCCGGTGGTCTGCTGATCCAGCTCTCCAAGGTTGACGTCCCACGATCCGTTGGCGGTGAATTTGAATTCGACTGCCTGTGGGCCGGAGAAGACCTGCTGATGCGCATACAATCCGTCTTCTGTTTTCTGCATGTTTATATCTGCAGGATCCCAGTTATTGAATGAACCGGCAATATTGACGGAATCGATGGTGAAATCATCGACGGCCGCATTCACGTTATCCCCTTCCCTGCGGTTCGCGGCAAATATAATCAGGCATGAGGCGAGTAGAACAAGAATCGCCGTCCAGGATTTCGGGGAGAGCAGTTTTCCCCGATGGGCCGCACTGTCGATTGAATAGCGGCCCGGACCGGAGATGGCAAAAAGTATGAATATCCAGAAATAAAGCTGAGTGATGTGCATTCCAATCAAGGGCATGACACCATGAAAACGGAAACAGGCGAACCCAATGGTGACTGCCAGAAAAAATGCCGAGATCCGCGTCGCGAAACCCACAACCAGCAGCGCCCCGAATACAAATTCTGAAACGCAGGCAATCCATGCAAATGCACCGGGAAGCGGAAAGCCCATTGCGACGACCTGATCGGTCATCCATTCGGGCACGGGCAGTTTGTCCAGACCGGCGGACATCATGGTGAAGCCGGCATGAATCCTCAGCAGGGCGAGTGCGGCATCGGACCATGCCGTGGCCTGCCGCTGGTATCCGAAAACAGCCTGGCGGATTTTATCCATTAATTTATGCATGATGTGGTCGCGTTCTCACTGCTCAGAATCAGCCGTGTATGGATTCTGTCAATTTCCACCCGCGTCGGGGTTATTGAGTTTTGCAGGATTCTTCCTGGCCTTTCTTTTCTTCTGGAGCAACTGGTAGGGAAAGGCGCTCATGGCTCTCATGCCGGCGATGTTGCCAATCGCTCTGGCGGAACGACGGGACTGGTTGAGGTAGTGCTGAATCACGATTCCCTTTTCGACCTCCCCGTCCTCACTCACCGAGAGCAGTCTGTGGATGCTGTAGAGACCGAAGATGAAAGCAAGGACGAAGAGAAAGTCGAGACCGTAGAGATTGAATGCCTGCAACCTGAAAAGCGGGTTCTCAGGATTGGAAACCGCGGTGAAGGTGGCGGTCAGGGAGAGGTCATATCGGTTGAAGACATCGGCGAGTATTCCACCGAGAATCGGTCCCAGCGTGGCGGCGATACCGCTGATGAAGGCATTGGTCGCCAGAAAAGCCGTGGCCTTGCCCCGTGGTGCCATCTTGGCGGAGATGGTGCCCGTGCACAGGGTAATCCCGGCTGTGGAAATCCCGGAAAAAATGTGGATCACAATCAGAAGTGGAATCGTCAATGCATGCTTCTGCGGCATCCCGGTGAAGGGCCAGATGAGAAAACACAGCATGAACAGAGTGCTGGATATGTAAAGAATGGGCTTGTTGCCGAAGTTGTCGGCGGCCTTTCCCCAGACGCGGAAGAAGATGATGTTGAAGACCTGGCTGAGTACGGCGAGTCCGATAATCCAGCTGATTCCCATTTCGAGTCTCTGGATCATATAGACGGTGAAGAACGGCGCTCCGAGGTTCATGGCAAAGCTCAGTGTCGCGAGGAACACCACCAGTTTCCGGTATTCACGGTCGTGCAGCGGCCCTCTGATAATTTCAAGGAACCTGAGGTTGTCGGATTTTTCCATGGCAGGCTCCGGAGTCAGCCAGAGAAACAGGCAGCCAAGGAGGCCGAAGCTCCCGCCTGTTATGAAGAGACTGGCGTATGCCTTGAGGACTCCGGTCTCGCCATGGGCCTTCTGAGCGTCGACATACAGGGCCGCGACAATACTCAGCGCAGCTCCCACGGCTACCGCAATACTCTGACGGTTCCCGAAATAACTGCCGCGAATTTTATCCGGAATGAAATCCCGGACCCATGAATTCCACGAGCAGCCGGAGATGGCACCAAGCGCGAAGAAGGCGAAAAGGAGGAGAAGCAGCGCAGGAATCTGTAAAAACCCGGGAAGGAAAAAGGGTATGGCTGCGATGACGAACCAGAAGAGCCGGCTCACAAGACTCGACAGGACAACCAGGCCACGGCGTGTCCCGAAGTGATTAACGAGATAAATGGCGGGGATCTGAAGCATCTGTGACAGTGGACTGACCGCCGCAAGAAGACCGATGACAAAATTGGAGGCTCCCAGAAGCACGGCAAAGGCCGCGAGAAAGGCACCGGTTGTCAATGACCCCATGACCTGCGAACAGATCCCGTCAAAGATGAGCATGTTCATCCCGAATTTGACATCGCTCTCGGATACCTCTTTTCTCGGAGGAAAATAATGAAACAGATTCATGATGGATGAGCCGGAGCGACCGGTTTGCCCGACAAATCCTACAGGTAAGTTCCGAATAGTGGGATGTCAATCGATTTGGAGAAGCGCACCGGACGGAGGCACGCACCGGCATGTCCGGCACTCCTCATAATTCACCGCAGGGCCGTGTGGTTTTCATGCGTCCAACAGCCACAGCAAAGAACTCCGCTGTCCACGTCCGGCCGCTGGAGCGAACACCGATAATATCGGAATGACCCTTTCAAATTTTTATCAATGCTGAACCAAAAGCTGAATTCACGACGCGGAGCCATCCTGATATATGGCACAGACACCGGTTAAAAATGAGATCATGTGTGGAAACGCGAATTCCGGTTCATGGTTCAGAATTCATTTGTGTGCAGTCGGTAGAAGACCGAGTCCGAACCATCGGGCAGGGAGTCAATGGCACGGAAGACGAGGATGCCTGAAACATTGTCGATCTGTTCGAGGGTGGCCACAGGCAGCCAGCTCTCAGCAGGGATCCGGTCGGATTTCTGCAGCTCAAGAGTCCATCCGTTCACCATGGATTCTTCACTCTGGTGATAGATGAGGCTGATATTTCCGGCTGGGTCAGCTGTGACCTGAATCACCGGCGTGTTGTTGGCGACAAGCGGGTTGGTGCCTGACAGAAACTCCACGAGATTGGAAATCCTGTCCCCATCCGGGTCCATCCCTCGCCCTGAGCGGGTGGTCGGCATGGCGTACCGGTGGATGAATGCAAGCCATGAAGCGTCCATCGATGGCTCGGTGGGGCGACCGGGAGTCGGCCCGGCGGCCATCCATGCGGAGGGGTCATTGCCATAAAAATCATCCCGGATGCGCGTGAGGGAACTGCCGCCGCCATCGGCACCGGATGGCCACGGAAACCCGTCATCATAATTGACCCTGTCGATGCGGATGAAGTGCTGGACCATGCTGCTGTCGAGGTCCCCGGGTCTGGAGAGTTCAAGGCGTTCCCCCGCATTGCTGAGGGCTCCGCCCGTCCATTGAAAAACCGGCACGTCATCAGGGACCTGCCAGATTTCGCGGAATCCTGTCGCATTCCCCACCAGCAGCAGTCTGGCCCCAGGCGCCATGACAACGGGATCGGCGACCGGGAAACTGAACTGGATGCCCCCGGTCATGGCCCAGCCCGCCTGGTCCACGGGATCCATAAGGGTCACTGCCTCACTGGAGATATTGGCCAGTTCGAGGTATTCCGGGGTCGAAGGATCGGCGGGATGATACATGATCTCGGAAATGACGATGGGCCCGACGAGCGGGGGGCTGTTGACGGAGCCGGGTGTTGGCCGGCTTAGAGCCGCGAAGTTCCATGTGCCGGTCGAAGCCTTGAAAATTCGGCCCTTGCTCACTCCCGCCGCCGAGGCACCGAATGACTCGGCAGTGCGGTATCCGCCTCGACTTTCGGGCTCCGGAGAGGAGAGAATCACTTCATCGCCGTTCTCGCTGAGCGCAAAACCAATGAGTCGTCCCGGGTCGGCGCTGGAGTCGCCGAAATTCAGATCCTCAGAGAAAACCAGATACCCCCCCGGCCCGATCAGGGTGCCTTCAGCGATGCGGTATTTTTGAGGATCGGATATGTCGTCACTCAAAAACCACCCGCTGAGGTCAACTTCCCTGCTGCCTTCATTGACAAGCTCGATCCAGTCGGGTTCACCATTCTCAGAGTGGGCAAGGATCTCATTGATAACCAGCTGGCCGGGGGCTGTGTAGGGATAATCCTCCGGATCATAGATATACGATGCACCCATGTCCGCACGTGAACCATCCGGGTCGGCGGGGACATCGGGGTCGCCACTGTCTATGGCCGGCGATCCATTGCTCAACTGAAAATTGTAGATTTCCGTATCCACAAAAAGCGGATCAGCCAGGATGCTTCCTTCTCCGGCAACAGGTGAGGTATCCGACAGGCTGAGACGGACTTCGACTTCCGACTTGTCATCGGCGGTG
>JAUIAG010000235.1 GCA_030425355.1 Verrucomicrobiia bacterium | reverse complement strand
ACGGAAAACTGGCTCTCAGCCCCGGTGAAATTCACTTTCATCAAGGAAGAGTCAGGATGGAAAATTTCTTCCATCAAATCGCCATAAGTTCTATTCTGGAGGCAGTTTCTCAATGTCGACGGTTTCCGCAGAGGGTTTCATGATTCCTTATCCGGTCTCATCGTTCCTTCCGGTTTGGGGCCGGATGAAAATGTCACCTTGAATTTGCATTGTGGCCACTATCATTCGATCCAGGTTCCTTATTGAAGAGACACGGCGATATTGAAGCACGAACCCCAGATCAACATTTTAGACATGAAAAGATTATATTTCGGACTGGTCGCGCTGATGGCAGTGAATGTCGGATCGTTTGCGGTTTCGGCACAGGACAGCTACTTCGACGATTTCAATGACGGCAACTTTGACGGGTGGGCCCTTCAGAATAATCTGAGCGTCGTTGGTATAGAACCGGAATGGACCATAACCGACGGGCAGGTCCGAATGTTCTGCCCACCCGTTCCCGTACCTGATGCGGGGCCGGCCAGAGCGTTCATGTATCTTCCTGATGAAGTCTTCTCAAACACCTACGCCGCCGTGGACATTGTTGACTGGAACAATGAGATAGATCAGGCATTCGGCATTTTCGTCCGTCAGGACAACATCGGCCTCGGTCAGACCACCGGATACATCATCAACTACAACCCCAACCAGACAGGAAGCCGTCCATGGGGACAGTTTCAGATCAACCGGGTCATCAATGAGGGGGTTCCCGGTGGAAACACCCTGGCGATCGACGACATTGAGCTGGTCCATGGCCGCAGCTACCGCCTGGTGGCCATCGCCCTGGAAGACCGAATCATCGGCATGCTTTTCGACAGGAATGACCTGACACGGCCCATCTCACGCATCGAAACTGAGCCGGGTGATGACCGCGTCTTCACTTACAGCGAGGGAACCGTCGGGCTCTTCAACTTTTATCGCGATGACAATGTCACCGATGAAGTAGCCGTCGCTGACTTCAGCTTCGACAATTTCCATGTGTTCTCCATCGAGCCCGATCAGGTCCCGGAGAGCATGATCGCTTCGGATATCCCGCTGCAGCCCCAGATTCTCAGTGTATCCCCGCCATCGGGAGCCACATTCTACTCCGGCAGCGAGTCCATTGAGGTCGAGATAATGGCCTCTCCGGACAACCCCATACTGACCGACGGGATTTCCCTTACTATAAACGGCGACCCCGAAACCGGGTGGGCATTGAATGGCCCCATCCTTGAGCTTCCCGGCGCCGAGGTCTTCAACCTCGTTCTTGAGGAAGCCATTGAGCCCGACAATCTGTACCACATCCGCCTTGAACTCCCCACAGCAAACGGACTGACCACCGTTCAGGAATGGTACTTTGACACTGTCACCGAAGGGCTGATCAACAGTGACGCTGTGGTGATTGTGGAAGTCGAGGATTACAACTTCGGCGCTGACTGCGACCCGTTCTTTATTGACGAAGTCGAAAACGGAGGACTCTTCATCGACAACCCTCCAGTCAGTGGCCTCGATATTTTTTCGAATCCGGTTCCGGACGACGGCAGCGGATATGTTTTCAAGGCCGGACTCCATGGTTTTGATTTTCTTGATCTGGATGAGCCGGTGGCCGACTCAGCTGATTCCCTCTACCGTGCCTGTGATGGCGTGGCAACCCGCGACAGCCTCGACTACCGTCGAACCAGCTACGTGGAGGCAGAGCTGCTTGAACAGGACATCTTCCGGACCGAGGTCTCGGAATGGACCACCTATACAAGGACTTTTCACAACCCGTCCGTCTACAACGTCTACCTCAGGACAGCCAGCTTGGCCCACAACGAGGTCGAGTTTGCCGAAGTGTTTCAGGCAGAAGCGGGCAGCGACGCCCTGCTTGTGTCCAAGGGCACCTTCAAAATCGACAATTTCGTCACTCAGGACACCTACAGGTTCGTGCCGCTCACCAATGATCAGGGAAATCCTGTCAGAGTGGAATGGACTTCGGAAGAGGACATCGCTGAGCGGCCCTTCTCCTTCCGTCTGACAATTGCCGGCGACGAAGTCAACGCATTCAACAGACGATTCACTCTCTTTCCCAACTACCTTGCTTTTATCCCTGCCGGCGATGAGCCGACCGAACCGGCAGTTGTGACGACCACCATAAACGGCATCGTCGACAATATGCTTTCCCTTCGCCTTGAATCCGACAGGCCGGCCTCTTTCGTTGTTGAGACTTCCGAATCCATCAGCCCGGCATCATGGCAGGAAGTTCAATCGGTCCGGATAGAGTCCGAACCTGTGGATGTTTCGCTGCCGCTTTCACTGGACCAGGGATTCTTCCGCATATCGCCGGCCGGTCAGTAAGCTGGTCTCCTTCACATCAGGAACGCAGGTACGGCACACACGTGCAGTAACTGCGTCATTGGGACAGGCTCATGCCCGGGCAAAATCCCCGGTATTGGCCGGGAAAATCTCAAGGGTCCCGCCAATCGCGAGGGTCGGACAAAGCCGGATCTTATCCAGAAGCCCGGACCTGTCAGCAGCCCGAAGAACCATGAAACCGGTCACCTGATCCAGATTCTCCCGGGAATCTAAACCAACCAGTCCATCCCGACTCAACGTGAAGTATTCCGGTTCCACAGGGAAGCCGGATACCCAGGTCCCGTTTTTTTGCGTGACGTCTATAAACCGGTGCCATGCTTCTATATATTTCAGTCGCTCTGCTTCCGGAAGGGCCGTAAATGTCCTCTCAGGGCACTTGATCAGGATCAGAAAATGTTCCATGGATTTGATGATTGAACCCATTGCTGGATCCACACCGCTGACTGGACCTGGAGGCAGACTGTCATAGCCGGCCGCCAGCCCAGCAGGATCTTTCTACGTGTGTTGATTACTCCTGTCACTGGCCCCAAAAACCCTGCCTATTCGATCTGGCAGGCCACACCACTTTCATCCCCGCTTTGTGCAACTCACAAACCCCTTGTAGTGGAGACCGGTCACGAAACTATCCCTGATTTCCCAATTACGTATGGGGGAAATCGTAACCGGCGATCAGAAAGACTCAAGCAAATTTCAATCAGGAGCGGCACAGGCAGGTGTGGTATTCCACTGGCCGACGGCTTCTCCGGGAACGGAACGCATCCGCCACGGAGTGGAGCACCACCATCCTGAATGAGAAGGAGAGATTAATTGATTTGGGATTATTACGCTTTGCCAGTAGGATGATGCTGAATCCGCCGGGTATTATGAGGGGCCCACTGGAACAGGGGGCCGACTCCGTTTCCGGTGTAACGGCCGTTGCACCCGGCACAGGCATTTTGCCAACCTCAAATCGACCAAAGCCATGAAACAGAAATCCGAAAGCGGCGGTATTCTCGCCATCACCTTCGCCACCATATCCATTCTCGCGGCTGGAGCGGCCTTCTTCTTCGGTTATTCGCTCAAGCAGCAGTCCCGGGAAGCACAGACCGCTATTGAAAATCTGGAGAAAGCCTCTGCTCAGATGGAATCAACCATTGATAAAAACCGTTCTTTCATGGCGGATCTGAGGCAACTCGTGACAGACCAGCAAATGGAGTTTGCGGGACTCAAGGATGATCTTGAATCAATGCAGAATGGACTGCAGCCACTCCGGGACCAGATCAGGTCAACCTCGGAACAGATTGCGGGAGTCCAGAATCGCTTCAACAACCTGGTGCCCAGATTTGATGGGGTCGCCGATGAGATCAGCGGAGTCAACTCCATCGTTGACACCACCCGATCCATGCTTGAAGAACTGCGAATTGAAAACAGGTCATTGACTGACCGGCAGTCCCTGCTGAGTCAAAAACAGTCGGAACTTAACAATTCTCTTTCACGCCTGGCATCCATGATGAATTCCTTTGAGGAAAGCACTTCCCGGTTTACCGAGAAGATCCAGAATCTGGAAGCCACCAGCGAACAATCCCTCGACCGAATCGAGAGTCTTCAGTCTCTGGTCAGAAATCCTCTTGGCGGCTCCGCCCTTTCAGCCGGAATGCAATCCGACCCGGGCTCAACAGCCGCAAATGATCCAGGGCCATCGATTGTCCCCAATGATTCCACGGCATCCAGCGATCCGAATGGCAGCCCGGCAACGACGGAGTCCACCACAGCGGAAAATGAATCGACCACCTCGCCATTTGCTGAATCGGTGAAGTCCATCGCCCGAAAGGTCCCGGGTGAATCGGAGGAGTAGAATAATTCCATCCAAATCCAAATCGAAAGCGTATCGATTCGGCCGGTTCATAATCAGGCTTCACCCATTTGACCGAAGCTGCAGCGCAATAACCCCCAAAATATCAATGATCGGCACGACGGGAAACTGAGGTTTTCCCACTGCTCCCGGAATTAAAAAAAGGCGACCGAAGAATGCGGCCGCCTTTTTCAGTGATTGGATCAATCACTCGCCCTGTTCCTCAACATACAGGTTGATCCACGGGATGCCTCGCTCCGGAACAACGAATTCCTTATTGATTACGACCTTCTCTCCATTTTCACCGGAAAGCGAGAAGGAGGCCACAAGAGGAACACCTTTTTCCAGCTCAAGTGTAAGGACATCATTGAGGTCTCGGGAGGCACCTGAGGTGGTGCCCCTGGCGATTTCAGCTCCGTTTTTGGAAATGACGATGTCGGTTGCGATCCGCTCGCCCCGCCGGCTCTGACGGAGACTGATGTAGCAGATGTTTTCCGGCGTTTTCGCGGAGCCATCGGAATATCGGCTGGTGACATCCAGTGCTTCGACTGTGGTGTTTTCGAGGTCCCAGATCAGCGGAAATGACTTGCCGGAAGATTTCCATGAGGACGCGTAGATGGCGTGCCATGGGTGGTTTTCAATGGCCTGAGCCGCATCGCCGACAAACCATGACTGGTCGAGGCCTCTTTTGTCATACTCGCAGGCGCCGGTAAAGTGCCATCCATCATCCCAGATTTCGACCCAGCTGTGGTTCCCTCTCTTATTGGCCCAACGTGGGATTCCCACGAATCTGGCTGGAACACCCATCGCGCGACAGGCATCAATCAGCAGCACCGACAGCCCCGAGCAACTGGCGTAACCCGCTTCGATCGATTCATACGGACTCTGATTGGGTTTCGGGCGCTTGCGGGCATGATACTCCACTCCAACCACCTTGAACATGTCGCGGTTCAGAGTCTGGGCCACTTCGCCACAACTGCTGCTGCCCTCGACCATGGGCGCGAATTTTTCGAAAAAATCCCGGCGCCAGGGGTCTCGTCTTTCATCAATGCTGGCATATGGCAGGACGTCGTTGAGGAAAATGTCCATTGGAACTGTCCTGGCCCATGGAAACTGCTCCCGGGCTTTGTAGGCATATTCCACATTCTCAATGAGATACCCGGCAGACAGAGTTTTCAAATCACCTTCCGGCATGTAGCGGACAAGAAACTCCATGCCATGGCGTCTGGGATCATCAGCGGTGAAATGCCCGAGGGCATGGCGGATGTGCCCGCTGTTCTCTCCCGACTTGAGCAGAATATCCTTCTGCCATTCTTCAGCATCGGCACCGGCAGGTGACGCATGTTCGTCGCCTGCTGCCCTGACTGTATGCGCCGCAGGGCTGCAGACCAGAAACAAGGCAATAAGAAATAACATCGTGGAGATGAAGGCGGGCGGAGTATGAGTTTTCATACCCTATATGATAGTGCTGTCTGAACTGATTTCACCAGAAAAGAAACCTCTGACAGCCGGATGGCAGTCATCGGGCGGTCACGGGCAGAGCCGGTCGACGGCCCATGATGCACCACCGGCCAGCTGGCGATAACGGAATCGGTCATGGAGTCGGCCTTCGCGGCCCTGCCAGAATTCAATTTCCACCGGTTCGAGTCCGTATCCTCCCCAATGACCCGGCCGTTCAACAGTGCGACCCTGCCACTCGACTTCAAGAGCGGCCATTCTATCCTCCAAAGCCCTGCGGCTGCTCACAATCCGTGACTGGGAGGATGCCCACGCGCCCAGCTGACTGAGTCTCGGGCGCTCCCTGAAGTAGGCATCCGAGACAGACTCAGGAAGCCTGTGACAGACACCGCGTATACGTATCTGTCTCTCGAGTTCCGGCCAGAAGAAATTCAACGCCGCTTTGCTGTCTGCAGCAATCTCCTGTGCCTTCAGCGACTCGTAGTTGGTGAAAAACTGGAATTTCCCATCCTCAAGAGCCTTGAGCAGAACGACGCGGGATGAGGGAAACCCATCAAGGCCGGCTGTGGACAGGACCATGGCGTTGGCCTCGACGATACCGGCTTCCAGTGCCTCTCCGAACCATTGACGAAACTGTTCCAGCGGATCATCGGAGAGTTCATCCCGCCTCAGTCCGTGCCGGGTATATTCCTTCCTGAGGTCGCTGAGATTCATCGGGAAGGAATCATGCCCGTTTGACGGGCATAATTGAAAATTCCGCCGGCATCAACAACCGGCCGCACATCGCCCAGTGGCTTGAAGGAATAGATCTGTCCGGTGGACTTGAGTGTCACTTCACAGGCATCAAGGTCCACGCTGACCTCATCGCCGGTCTTGAGGATATCGCAAAGGCGGTCCACCGATTCGCAGGGATACAGTTCACCGGTTGCCACACAGTTCCTGAAGAATATCCGCGCGAAACTCTCGGCAAGAACAACGCGCACACCGGCGGATCCAAGTGCTATCGGGGCGTGCTCCCGGCTGGAACCACACCCCATATTCCGCCCGCAAACGACAATCGGGTAACAGGAATCAAGCTCACCTTCTTCAACAAAGCGCTCAGGATACAGGTTCTCGGGCAGTCCGATCAGGGCGTAGCTGCCGAGCTTCTCATACTCATCGGGAATAGTCGGCACCAGATTCAGATACTGGGCCGGTATAATCTGGTCAGTGTCAATATTGTCGCGAACGACGTAAACGGGTCCTTCGATAATGGTAGCCATTTTGGCCAAAAGATAGCAGCTCAGCCCGTTGTGATCAACACCGTTGAATGCACCGTCTCAGCAGTCGGGACTATCCACCCGAGCCCCGGCCACAGGATACCTCGGGATCAACCGGACCCGGCTAAAAAAGTTCCCGTTTGCAAATCCTTCCGAACGTGAAGCATCGGCACTGCCATTGCACTGAATCAGGACACTTCAGGCAAATTCATGTAAAAAAAGCGGACACCCCTGCCGATGCTTCAACCAACAGAACAGAGAAACGGATCCACGGGAGTCCCCCCACCAGCTCCCGGATTTTCCAATAACCAACACCAGCTATCAGAAACTCAACATCAACCCCTCCATGGTAATAGAAGACATCTCCCACATTTCGGCCGCGATCGTAGTGCGAAAGACAATCGACTTCCTGGACGAAAAAATTGATCTCAAGAGTGACATATTGAAAGCACTCACCGATGGTATCCCTGCAGCAAACTGCCTGATACTGAATCTCGAGGAAAACAGTCTCTGCTGCGTCGGCAATTCGATGGTGACACCTGATTTTGAAATAACCCGTCACGGTGTCCCGGGAATCACCGATGCTGTCGCCATCGAAGTCCTCACCTATACGGAAATAAAAAATTGCCAACCGGAAGTCCTGTTTGTTCTCGGTGCCACTGAAGACACCTTGAAACGACTCAAAGGAGAGCCATTCCTTGGGAGCAGAGTCACTTTTTTATACTGCCGCAAAGCCCCTTTCAGCGATATTCTCGTCCGGAACCTCATGGGACGGGCACATATAGTGACCGCCTGAAGCCCGGTTGAGACCCGGTTCCGAAGGTCATCCTGCCGAACCCAAATAATACAGGTTGATATATACACATTTTACAACTGCCACTGATGGCCGGATCAGGGGCAATTTTTTACCAGTATTCCGGGATAGCGTTCATGGATCGGATTAAGCCTTTTCATTCTGCCCTTTGGCGACAATAATTGCGTTATGAACCACGGACCGGGAAGGAAAATGCCATCAGCGTTCACGCTGATTGAACTGCTGGTTGTTATCGCAATTATAGCAATACTGGCCAGCATGATGCTTCCGGCGCTCTCGAAGGCAAAGAACAAGGCCTATGCCACCAAGTGCCGAAGCAATCTCAAGCAGATGGGCATAGCAACAACTCTGTACACGCAGGACAACAGGGACAAGCTGCCCTACGCATGGGGTGCCGGCCCCGATTCCTATATCCACAATGCAAACCGGAAC
>JAUIAG010000234.1 GCA_030425355.1 Verrucomicrobiia bacterium | reverse complement strand
ACCCGCCACCATCATTCCGTCGCTCCGCGACTAAATGGTTCCTAGGCATCGATATCGAAAATAAGCTGATTAGCTCATCGGCAAAAAGCTTCCCGGGAACGCCGGCGTCCCCGCCGGCACGCTGAGCAGCCCGAAGTGATGTGAAAGGTGCCAGGCACATTGCGTGCCTGGCACCTTTCATCGCCCTGCCGGGGTGCGGTTGCCTGGGTTGGACGTTCAACCGGTGGTGTCGCTTCGCTCAACCACCGGCTATGAATCTGTGATCCCTCCGGGATCAGTCCTATGTCGAGGTGCCGAGGTGCAGATTGAAGCGCCAACGGTGCGAATCAAGACAGCCTGGGGCAACGCCCCAGGAAAGGCCGGAAATAGAATGGCCAGCCCTGAAAGGGCGGCTCAGGCGTCGGTATCCAACGCGGGGAAATTGTTGATTCGGAAACCGTGGGTTGAAACCCACGTCTACCATCATTCCGTCGCTCCGCGGCGAAATGTTTCGTAGGCATCGAAGTCGAAAATAAGCTGATTAGCTCATCGGCAAAAAGCTTCCTGGGAGCGCCGGCGTCCCCGCCGGCACGCTGAGCAGCCCGAAGTGATGTGAAAGGTGAAGTGAAAGGTGCCAGGCACATTGCGTGCCTGGCACCTTTGATCGCCCAGGAAAGGCCGGAAATAGAATGGCCAGCTCTTTACGGGGGCTGGTGCCACTTCAGCTTTCAAATTCCTTGAGATTCCACGGCGCGCGATGCCGGGTGAACAGGAGCTGGTTTGCCTCGGGGTCATTGACGAACTGCTCTTTCTGCGGGTCCCACTGCAGTGCCCGTCCGAGGCGGTATCCAAGATTTGCGAGGTGACAGACCGAGGCTGACCGATGGCCAATCTCCGCCGTGCAGATTGTGTCCCCGCGGCTGTGGACGCAGTCCAGCCAGTTTCTCATGTGGTTGGTGGATTCATAAACCGGCCTGTCGGTGGATTTGAGTTCAATCTGAAGAATTGTTTGCGGATCGGATTCAAGCTGGCCCCGTCCCACTTTCAGCGTTCCTTCGGAACCGATAAAAGTGATCGAACCGTCACCGCCATGTGTCAGACGGATTCCATTGGCGTAGGTGAAAACGAGGTTTCTCTGGGATCCGTCCTCCGGAGGGACGATGGAAACCGGTCCGGTGTCGTCCATGCCGAGCGCCCACTGCACGATGTCGAAGTGGTGCGCTCCGATATCCGCCAGTGGACCGCCGGCAAATTCGCGGTATTGGCGGAAGGCGGGAAAATGATTGTGAATGCCCTGCGGGCAGAGGATTTCGTTGTAGTCGCGGTAGGCAGCGGGCCCGACCCACAGGTCCCACCGGGTGCCGTCAGGAATTGGCTCGCCCGGCAGGTCGCAGGGCACGGGAGGCGGCCCGACATTGACAAACACTTCCCTGATTTCCCCCAGATATCCATTGCGGATAAGTTCGGCGGCGCGCTTGAACCGGTGATTGTATTCGCTGCGCTGCTGGCTGCCGGTCTGGAACACCAGTCCTTTGTCCCGAACCACATTCGAGATGACCCGTCCCTCATGAATGGTCAGAGTGAGTGGTTTTTCGCAGTAGATGTCCATGCCTTCGCGAGCCGCCAGAATGCATTGAACAGCGTGGGAGTGATCCGGAGTCCCGATGATGACGGCATCCAGGTCCTCCTTCTCAAACATTTCACGGAAATCCACATAGCCATTGACGCCCTTGAAATCCCGACCCGTCTGATCCGAATAGTAGTTTGTGGCCGTCTGAAGGCCATGTCTGAGCCTCTCATCGACCACCTCCGAGATGGCGACGACCTGGGTGTCAGGCTGGCGCATGGCGCTGTTCATCAGGGGCCGGGAACGTTTCCCGTAACCAATAACCCCAAGGCGGATTCGTTCATTAGCCGGTGCCTTCTCCTGTGCATGACTGATGGGCAGATTCAGCGTCCCATATCCTGCCATCGCGACTCCTGCGCCAAGGCTCTGGAGAAATTGTCTTCGGTTCGATCGGATTCTCGGTTTTTGATTCATCAGCTGATTTTGAATGTCTGTGGCGTTTTCAGTTTCCCTGTTCATCGGGCGGGAGATGAACACCGCTGCGGCCGGATCCACCCACAGCAGGATTCAATGGTTCATGATTTTTCCGCATTCGGGAAAATATTGTTCTGTCGCGGGAAGAACCATAGCCGGGATTTCCTCAGAATAATCAGACAGTTGCTGCCGGTTTCCAAGTCAATTCCTGCCTGGCTCTCCACCGGGGGGCGCAGTGCCGGCCAGGCCCGGAAGTAAATCACGATGCGGCTGCGCCTACTGGAACAGTCCCGGTCTTCTGGCCCTCGGGGTGAATTCCTTGTGCCATGTCAGACTCCAGAGCTTTTCGAGTGGAACCAGTTCAGCGTGTGAATCGGCAAAAGCGACGTTGACAGCCCCCGGGAGGCGGACTGCACTCGGCCAGTTGGAAATGGCGGCTTCGGATTTCGGTCTGCCGCCATGTCTTGGAATGGCAATGCGGGACATCCCCGGCTGTGCGAAATTGTCTCCGGTGTAGAGGTTCCTGGCGGGGCGGTCATTCAGTTCAGGCCATGCATCAACCCACACAGAATCGGCGAGTGTGGGTGTCGAGGCCGGTCGTCTGATCTCCCCTTCCTTGCGGTAAGCGAACTGGCTCCGGATTCCCCATCCGGCCGGCCAGTCACCGGAATAAAGCCAGCCATTGAAGGCGTAACTCCCTTCGTAGAGCCGCCGTCCCGAGGCGTTCCATGTCCATGTCTCGTCCAGACTGCCACTGGTCTGGTGCCGCCGCTGGCTGCTGTTCTCCTTCTCGGGAGCTGTCGGGCATACGCGGATCTTGTCAATTTCGGCGTACAGGTCCAGAAGCCGTGCCATCCACAGATCCTGAACCCCGCGGTAGGGAAGAGTGGCTCCGTGGTCGTTGACATACATGCTCGTCGAGAGTCCGAGCTGTTTGATGTTGTTGAGGCACTTCAATCCCTTGGCCTTCGCCTTGGCCTTTGACAGTGCCGGAAGGATCATGGAGGCCAGAATGGCTATAATGGCGATGACAACCAGAAGCTCAATCAGTGTAAAGCCCGACCGCCTTGAACCGCTGCGACCGGCGCACCACAAATTACGCATGTTCATTGGGAAGCATTATCCCCCAAAGCGGCGCAGATTAACAGCGCTAATGTTCGACTGTCCTGTCACTGGCGCCGCGCTGCCGACAATGCCCGTTTCATCTCCCGGTCGGCGTCCTGTTTCTTGAGGTCCTGGCGCTTGTCGTGCTGGGCCTTGCCCCTGCAGACGCCTATCTCGACCTTCACGCGGCTGTTCTTCCAATAAAGCCGGAGGGGAATGAGCGTGTTGCCACTGACTGCCGACTGGTCATAGAGATGGGCAATTTCCCTGCGGTGCAGCAGAAGCTTCCTTGGAATCACCGGCTTGTGATTGAAAATATTCCCGTGTGAGTATTCTTCAATATGAGCGTTGAGCAGCCACGCCTCGCCATTCTCAACACGGACATATGCCTCCCGGATCTGGACCTTGTTCTGGCGAATGGCCTTGACCTCAGTGCCTTTCAACACCAGACCAGCCTCCAGCGTCTCCAGAACGGTGTAATCGTGCCGGGCCTTTTTGTTGACGATGATGTCAGTCGGAGTTGATGGATGGCTCATGGTCTGAAATGCCATTCTAGGCAGAATGTATGCAAAAAAACCAGAAGGTATCCCTTCCGGTCAACGCACGCCTTTCCAGTGAAGGCGTTTTTTTTCGGGTTCGCCGGTCAGTTCAGGAAACGCGGGAACGAACGCCGGACTGGGTGATTCAGGCGGCTTCCTCGTCTCCTTCCTCGATCACACTCCATTCAAATTTCTCGTCGACGATTTCCCGCATGGCAATTTCCGCGGCGCTGTATCCGACATATTCATCGAGCAGTGGCCGGCTCATCGACCCGCCGCCCGAAGTCAGCTGCTTGACTCTCTTGGAAACGATGTTGATGAGGACGTTGGCATTTCCAACCTTTTCCAGCGCTTTTCTGTAAAGTTCAGTTTTCAAAAGGGAATCAGACGTGGTTATGGTCCAGTGTATGCTCTGGGGAGCAGTCGCATAAAATGGTCGCCGGCTCTGCGATTTGCAACAACTTTTTCAAAAAAATTCTTGATTCCGGCAGGGAATTCGTGGCCGCTGGGCATTGCTGCGGTTTTCGTTCTTGCATAATTCGGGGATTTTCCCTTTTCTTTTGCGCGAATTGCCGCAAAACGGCACCGGCCCGTGCCGCGATGTATCACGTCACGGGCTCATCTGGAATTGGTAATGGACATCAAGGACTTCCTGGACAAATCGGCAGTATCGGTAGAGAAGGCACTGAATAAATGGGTGCCTTCGGCACGTACAAAGCCCACCACGCTTCATACTGCCATGCGCTATTCACTGTTTGCGGGAGGCAAGCGGGTGCGCCCGGCACTTGTGATGGCATCCAGTCTGGCCTGCGGCGGCGATGAATCCGCCGCGCTGCCTTTTGCCTGCGCCGTGGAGTGTATCCACACCTATTCGCTGATCCATGACGATCTTCCATGCATGGATGATGATGATTTCCGCCGCGGCAAGCCCACCAGTCACAAAGTCTATGGGGAGGGGATCGCTGTGCTGGCCGGCGATGCGCTGCTGACCATCGCATTTGAAATGCTGCAGCATGCCGGGCCGACCAAACGCTACACCCACCGTGATTTCCTCGCCGAACTGACATCCGCTGCAGGCTCCCGACAGTTGATTGCCGGCCAGGTCGCCGATCTGGAAGGGGAGGGCAGGGACGACCTCAAACTGAGCGATCTGAAATTCATCCACGAGCGGAAGACATCGGCGCTTCTGCAATGCAGCGCCCGGCTTGGCGGCATGGCCGCCAACGCCACACCGCGCCAGCTTGAAGCACTCACCGAATTCGGTTACAAGGTTGGACTGGCCTTCCAGGTCATCGATGACATCCTTGACGTGACACAGACTTCCGAAAACCTCGGCAAGACAGCCGGAAAGGATGTCAATGCCGGCAAGCTCACATATCCGTCACTGATGGGCCTCGAGCGGTCCCGCAAATACGCGGAAAAGCTGACCAACGAGGCCTTTGCCTCGCTGCTGGCTTTCAGGGGCAGGGCCACACATCTCAAGGGACTGGCAGAGTTCCTCCTGGCAAGAGACCGATAGGACCGCCATATCCGCCAGTCCGGACCAGCGGGGTGCCGGCAACTCCGCTCCCGTTCAATCCGGTATTCCGAAAACCACGGCCGATTTTCCGGAGCAGCCCCGGTCAGGCCGGCCAATTTACCAGAACAATCAGAAGAATCAGATTCATCAATAAACCAGACAACTATGGGAGCAGATAACAGCCCGTCTAATGTCGTGGAGGCGCCGCCTCTGAAACCAATCCAGATCAAATCCAGACTCGCCCCGGCGCCGACCGGTGAACCGAAATACGCGGCGACGGTCAAGACCGCCAGTGGCGGGGAAATCAAGGTCGGCGATCCCAATGTCACCCGCGCTCTGGTCGCTCTGATGGACGTTCATGCCGTCAATGGCGGTGCGGCCTGTCACTGGGGCGGACCTGCCGCCTTTGCGGAAGTCAACGCCGCCATTCACGGGCTGCTGTTCTCCGATTCAGGACGGGAATGGTATGAATCATGGAATTTCGTGAATGATGCCGGCCACGCGGAGAACGGCATCTACGCCCTTCGGGCGAACCTCGGCTTCGATGGACTCACTTTTGATGATCTGCGCAAGTTCCGCAGCATCGACAGCAAGCTCACCGGTCACGGCGAATCCCATCTCAATCCGGAGGGCGTGCTCCTTTCCAATGGCCCGCTCAGCTCCTCTGTCGGACAGGCCGAGGGACTTGCCATGGCCGATAAAACGGCCGGCAACGACCGTGTCACTCTGCTGGTTGTCTCCGATGGCGCCTCCATGGAAGGTGAAGCCAAGGAGGCTTTTGCCTCAATTCCCGGACTGGCTGCTAAAAATCTGGTGAACCCTTTTGTCATGGTCATCAGTGACAATGACACCAAGCTTTCCGGCCGAATCACAGCTGACTCCTTCAGCATGCAGCCCACTTTCGAGGCCATGGATGACCTCGGATGGAATGTCATCAAGGTCGAAAATGGACATGATCTGCAGGCTGTGTTCACTGCTCTGGAGTCAGCTGTGGCAGCGGCCAAGGCGGATCCGACGCGCCCGGTCTGTCTCTGGGTCAAGACCATCAAGGGTTTTGGCATCAAGGCGACCATGGAGAACTCCGCCGGCGGGCACGGCTTTCCTCTGGCCGACGGCGAGAAGATGCCGGAATGGATGGATGAGATTTTTTCCGGCAATGTTCCTGAAGAATTCGCTGCCTGGGCCAGGGAACTGAGTGATCTGGCTGCCGAAGCGAAAGCCAAAAAGGCTTCTGCCCCCGCCGCTTCAGGACCGAAAAAGGAAAAGGTTCAGGCCGGTCTCGCCCGCGCCGCCGTCAAGGCCGCCCAGGAAGGACTGCCTGTCTACAGCATCTCCAGTGACCTCGCCGGTTCAACGGGGATGTCCGGATTCCAGAAGTCCATCCCGGGACGACATATCGACATGGGAATTGCAGAAGCCAACATGGTCAGTGTTGGTGCCGGCTACTCCAAGGTCGGTTTCATCCCCATCGTTGACACTTTCGCGCAGTTCGGTGTGACCAAGGGCAACCTCCCGCTCACCATGGCGGCTCTTTCCCAGGCGCCGGTCATCGCCGTATTCTCCCACATCGGATTCCAGGATGCGGCGGACGGTGCCTCACACCAGGCAACAACCTACCTCTCGGCTGTCAGTGCCATTCCTCACACCACGGTCATCATGCCGTCCTGCTCAGGAGAAGCCGAGTCGCTCATGTATCAGGCGATCAAACGCTTCCATGACGACCGCGCCGCCGGCCGCGATGGTGAGTCCTATATCTTCTTCGTCGGCCGCGAAAACTACCCGGTGGAATGGATTGAAAATGCGGACTACCCATGGGGACGTGCCCAGGTCGTCCGCCAGGGATCGGATGTGGTCCTCGTCGGTACAGGCACTCTGTTCAGTCAGGCTGTCGAGGCAGGTGAACTCCTCGCAAAAGAGGGCATCAACGCCACCGTCATCAATAACCCCTTCATCAATCAGCCCGACATTGAAACTATCGGGGACGCCGTCAAAACAGCCGGTGGCCGCCTCATCACCATAGAAGATCATCAGTCCCGCTGCGGCATGGGCGCTCAGCTCTCACACGCACTCTCCCGCGCCGGTATTGCCCACACAGTCACCTCACTGGGAATTTCCGGCGAGTTCGGCCAGTCCGCCTACAAGGCCTCGCACCTCTACGACCACCACGGTATGAATGCCGCCAAAATGGTCGAAGCAGCCAAAGCCCAACTCGGAAAATAGAGTATCACCTGAAAAGACTTCCCACTCATTTCACGGCGCCCGATGCGGCGCCTTTTTTGTGTATTACGCCGGGCATGACATGCGACCACCATGAAAGAAAATTTCCCTGGAAACCGCGATGAAACGGAATCGGAAAGCTCAAGGCGGAATCCGAAGGAAGCCTGACGCACACCGCGGACGCATCGGACAGAAACTGGATACAATCCCAGCGTTTCGCGCGGGGTGGCTACAGATACTTACGCCCGGTATTCCATCGGGAAGCCCGGCGGAATATCCAGTGCGCCCCGCAAATGCCAAACGTCTGATCCCGGGAGATCCCTGTATCTCTCCGCAATGGGTACGAAAAAAGAAGCCCGCCAGCGAGTAAGACGGGCACCGGGAAGTCAGCCGAAGCCATAGTAGCAGGAACCTGAAGAGCGAACGCTGAACCCGACACACAGGTAACCGAAGGCAAAGATCAAGAGCGCACCAACACCGTCACCACGACATCCTGATGAGTCGCCCGCCGCGGCGCTTTGAAGACAAATATTTCATGCGGCTGACCCGCCGCTTTATGCAGCCGGCAATGATTGCGGCAGGGATATGCATTAAAATACGCTTTGGAATAATAGCCGAATTGCCGGCTTCCAACGCTACTTTCGTGATGTTCCAACAGTGAGATGTTCAGTTGGTTGAAAAGTGCAAAAAAATATTGCATTACTGTGCGCCAGGAACTAATTTACAAAAAATTACCAGTTCAAGGGGTTAGGAGCCTTTGCACTGTCTGGATTTTCCACAAAGATTCAGAAAAAGGGGAAACCACAATTTCCACAGTCTGCCTGATTTTCATTCACCACGCAGCCTGTTTGTCGCCAAAGC
>JAUIAG010000233.1 GCA_030425355.1 Verrucomicrobiia bacterium | reverse complement strand
CCAGACCGGCTGGCTGAATTTCCGGATGCGGGCCATGGTGATGTCTTTCGCCTCCAACCACCTCTGGCTGCACTGGAGAGAACCCGCACTCTTTCTAGGGCGCATGTTCCTCGACTTCGAACCCGGGATCCATTTCAGCCAGGTGCAGATGCAGTCGGGCACCACCGGCATCAACACCATCAGGATTTACTCCCCACACAAGCAGGCCATGGACCAGGATCCCGACGGCGCGTTCATCAGGCGCTGGGTTCCTGAACTGGGGGCACTCCCCGCGGGACTCGTCCATGCCCCGGAAAAAATCACCGCGGATGAGGCCTCGCGCTATGGATTCAGACCGGGACACACCTACCCGCTTCCAGTGGTCCGGCATTCGGAAGCATTCCACGGGGCCCGTTCATCCATCGCCCGTTTCCGAAACACACCGGAAGCCCGGAAACAGGCCGACCTCATCCAGCAAAAACATGGCTCCCGCCGATCGGGCATCGCCCGGAGTTCCATAGAAAAAGCCGGCCGGCGCAGCACCCGTCACTCCACCCGGGCAGAGCCAGAGTCTCAGGGAACGCCCGGAGGACAGATGGAGCTGCCATTCTGACGCTTCCAGATCAGCCGCCGACGGAGCCTGTCCACAGGAAAAATACAGCTTGACTCTCTTGTCGGAACGCCATATTTTCATATTAGACAGATACATAGCCGATCAAATCGGCATCAGATGTAGTCGGTGGTTCTCGGACCAATCCGGCTTTTTTGTTATCAATTTTTACGCAGCAAAACGACATGAGCCCACATGACCTGATAGCGACGCTGGATTACCTCGAAAAGGAAAAAGGCATCGACAAGGAGTACCTTGTTTCTGCCATCGAGGACGCTTTGGTAGCAGCCTCCAAGAAAGCCGTGGGCCCTGCGCGCGAGCTCCGTTGTTCCATCAATCCCAAATCCGGCGAGATCAAGGCCTTTGCCAAGCTGATCGTCGTCGACAAGGTCAGGAACAAACACGATGAGATCTCCCTTGAAAGGGCCCTCGAGATCAACCCTTATGCCGAAGTCGGTCAGGAGATTGAAGAGGAGGTGGACCCCGAGAAATTCGGCAGGATCGCCTCACAGTATGCGAAGCAGGCGATTTCCACAGCGATAAAGCGCGCTGAAAAGATGATTATCTACACACAGTTCAAAGACCGTGTGGGAGACATTATCAGCGGCCAGGTCCGGCGTTTTGAACGGTCCGACGTCGTCATCGACCTCGGCAAATTCGAAGCGGTTCTCACCAAAAAGGAGCGCGTCAGCAATGAGGATTACCAGATCGGCGAGACGGTCCGCTGTTATGTCAAGGCGGTCGAAAATCATCCAAGCCACGGACCGGAGATCATCCTCTCCCGCGCCGATCCGAACTTTGTCATCAAACTTTTCCAGATGGAGGTCAGTGAAATAAATGACGGAACCATCGAAATAAAGAGCATCGCCCGCGAACCGGGATACCGCACCAAGATTGCCGTCTTCTCCCACGATGAGAAAGTCGATCCGGTCGGAGCCTGTGTGGGACTGCGGGGTCAGCGGGTGAAGAATATCGTCCGTGAACTCAACAACGAGAAGGTGGACATCATCCCCTGGGACTCCGATATCAAAAAGTTCCTCGCCAACGCGCTGCATCCCGCCGTCATTCACAGCTTCCGGGCCGATCCCGAATCCAACCGGATCCAGATCGAGGTGGACGAGGAGCAGTTTTCGCTCGCAATTGGCCGCCATGGGCAGAATATCCGCCTGACATCCAGGCTGACGCGCTGGAATGTCGATGTGCAGCCCATCCGGAAGTCCGCGCCACAGTTCAGCGAGCAGGTTTCGGAGGCTATCCACGAACTCTCGCGAATCCCGGGTATCAGTGAGGAGATAGCCCAGGCGCTGGTCCAGACCGGTTTCACGACTTTCTCCGCCCTGTCGGAATACCCGCAGGATGAGCTGGCCAGTCTGTTGGAGGGAATTGAGCCGCTCCAGCCATATCGGGAAGCGATTCTCGAAGCGGTCCAGAATGAAAAGGACCGCAGAAAGCTCCTCGAGGAGGAAATGTAAAATCCTCGCACTCAATAATGCTGGCGGGCGGCGTGGATCCAGGTATCATCCCCGTGATCAACGCCGGCCGGTAAGAACCCGAAAGACAAAAATTTAGTTTGATTTATAACAAAGACGAAATTTATCTGTTAGATGCCTCGGCGATAGATTCGGCGAATCCGCAATTGAAATAGGTCCATATGCCAGTCCGTATTTACGAAATAGCTAAGAAACTCGGAATCGATAATAAGCAAGTGCTGGCGAAAGCCCAGGAATTGGGTATCCCGAATGCGAAGACGCCTTCAAGTTCCCTCGACAAAATTACCACAGAGTATCTCGAGAATGAACTGGCCAGGGAGATCACGCCAGAAAGTCCCGAAACTGCCGCCAAGCCGGCGACACAGTCATCCGGAACCGAATCCGGCCCTGTTCTCATAACCCGGTCTGAAGAGGGACCGGAATCCTCTGATGAGGAATCATCCACACCGGCAGAGGTGTCCGGCATGGAGGAATCCACAGTCGACGCAGGTTCGGACAGCAGCATGGCGGATGGTCCGTCGTCAGATGATGACAGCGATACAGACGACAGTGTGACAGCTGAAGCTGACACAGATTCCGGCAGTCCGTCGGAAGATGAGTCGGACATCACTCCCGAAGAGCCCGAGGAGGAGAAGAAGCCGGCCCTTGGATCCAAGGTGGGATTTATCAAGCTTACGCCCGGATCGAGCCGGCCAAGGCCTGAAAAGCGCAATAAGAAGGACAAGAAAAAAGGTGCGACCGGCACTGAACCGGTTGCCAAAGCGGGAGAGAGAGACAAGCCCGCACCTGCCCGGCCGGGACCGGGACAACCTCAGGGCGGCGGCGGCGGCTTCCGCGACTCGCGCGCCCCTTACGGTCAGGGCCAGCAGAGAGGCTTCGGCCAGCGCGGGCAGGATGACCGCGGACGTTTCAGAGGTGGACAGCAGCAGGATGCCGGCAGAGGCGGTCGTGACCGTGACAGAGCTCCCGATGGACGTAAGCCCGCGCAGCCACAGGCCAAAAAGCCCAAATATTCAGTTCCGGATGATGCTCCACTGATCACCATGAAACCCCCCATCATGGTCAGGAGCCTCGCTGAAAAACTGGATCTCAAACCCTTTCAGCTGATTTCCGACCTGATGCAGCTTGGTGTCTTTGTCAATGTCAGTCAGAGCATTGACGAGGAGACGGCGATTCAGGTCTCTGCCAAGCACAAGTTCCGCTTCGAAAGCGAGAAGCGCGACAAGGGCAAGGGATACGTTCCCACCAAAAAGAAAGTTGTGCTCGACGCCGATGATGTGGCCGAGGACCTTCAGCCGCGTGCTCCGGTCATCACCATCATGGGCCATGTCGACCACGGAAAAACCACCCTGCTCGACTATATCCGGAAATCCAATGTGGTCAGTTCAGAAGAAGGCGGTATCACCCAGCATATCGGCGCCTATTCCATCGAGGTGCCGAATCCGGAGAAACCGGAAGAATTGAAGCAGATCACCTTCCTGGACACACCGGGTCACGCCGCCTTCAGTGCCATGCGGGCACGCGGTGCCGATGTCACCGATATTGTCATTCTGGTTTGTGCGGCGGACGACGGCATCATGCCTCAGACCAAAGAGGCCCTGAACCACGCCAAGGCGGCAGAAGTGCCAATCATTGTCGCCGTCAACAAGTGCGACAGTCCCAAGGCGGACCCGATGAGGGTGCGTCAGGAGTTCCAGTCTCTCGGACTGGCACCGGAGGAATGGGGCGGCGAGACCATATTTGTCGACGTTTCAGCCCTGAAGGGCGACGGTGTCCCCGATTTGCTCAGCATGATCCTGCTGCAGGCCGAGGTGCTTGAGCTGAAGGCCAATCCCAATCGCTCCGCGGTTGGCAACGTCGTCGAATCCGGCGTCGAACAGGGCGGTCCGGCAGCAACAGTTCTCGTGCGGAAAGGCACCCTCAGGGTCGGTGACGTGATTATCTGCGGAGTTTACTGGGGCAAAGTCAGGGCTTTGATATCACATGACGGTTCCCGTATCCAGAAGGCCGGCCCGTCCTCTGCGGTCAAGGTCCTCGGACTGAACGGAGCCCCCGACGCCGGCACCGAATTCAATGTCGTCAAAAAGGAAAAGGAAGCGCGCAACATCGTTGATGAGCGTATCCAGAAATCCAGGGAAAATGCTGAAACGACCCGCAAGAAAAACACCCTTGAGTCCTTCTTCCAGCAGATAAACTCCAAGGATGAGAAAATTCTCAACCTGATAGTCAAGGGAGACACCCAGGGGTCAGTGGAGGCCATCATCGAATCCCTCTCCAAGATTGATTCGGAGAAGGCATCGGCCAAAATTATTCACAGCGGAGTCGGGAGCATCACCGAATCCGATGTCCTTCTGGCTTCGACTTCGGAAGCGATCATTCTTGGATTTCACACCCGCATGGACTCGGGGGCTGCGTCACTTGCCAAGCGCGAAGGCGTTCAGATAAGGCAGTACAGCATCATTTACGAGTTGCTGGATGATGTGCAGGACGCACTGACCGGCCTGCTTGAGCCGGAACTCAGGGAAGTGGTGACCGGACAGGCGGAGGTCCGCCAGGTGTTCAATATGAGCAAGGGCGGCACGGTGGCGGGCTGCTATGTCCGCGATGGCAAACTGACCAAAGGCAAGGTCCGTGTCATCCGCGACGGCGAAGTCATCCACGAAGGAATCACCCAGACTCTGCGGCGCTTCCAGGATGAGGTCAATGAGGTGCGGAATGGCATGGAATGCGGTATACGCATCTCTGATTTCACCGATTACATCGCCGGGGATACCATAGAAAGCTTCACGGTCGAAAAAATTGCCAGCAAACTGTAGAAGCGGGCGGGCAGAAGCTGAATGTTACATTGGCATGGCTCCGGGAGTTCCGTTGGAAGCATCCCGGTTCCGGTTCGGGATACAGAACTTCCTTCCCGTGCCTGTGCCCGGAGTCTCTGACCCGCTCAGCGCGTCGCATCCAGCCCGACAGACAACCAGGGCCTCCGCCTCCCCTGCCCGCGCCCTACTGGAATATTAACTTGTTGAAACAATTACGCTCATGGCTGCCAGGAGACTAGACAGAGTCAGGGAATTACTGAAACGCGAGCTTGGGGAAATTATCCGCCGCGAACTGCCGATTGAAGAAGTCGGAGTCGTGACTGTTAATCATGTCGATGTTTCTCCGGATCTCCACTCCGCCGCGGTCTTTGTGAGTTCGGTCGGATCGCAGGAGCAACGGGCGAATTTCCTGCAGAAACTCAGAAAAAAGACGGGGCTGATCCAGGGAAAGCTCGCCGGGTCCATCGTTTTAAAGCACAGCCCAAGGCTCAGGTTTCTTACTGACGATTCCATCCAGAAAGGAGACCGGGTTCTGCAGATTCTCGATGAGCTGCAGCCATCGGATGAATTCGAAGAGGACGACCGGGAGGATTCGGATAACCCCGGGCACTGAAGTTGCGAATTCGACTTTCGGACTACATTTATCACCTAAGAAAAAATTATACAGAACCACTGGTTTGGTTTTATCCGGCGATCCACCGGATACATCTTCTTCCAGAATCATACTTTGAATGAAGCAGGCTCAGAATATTGACGGAATTTTTCTCGTAGATAAACCCAAGGGATTCACATCCCATGACATTGTCAGCATCGCCCGGGGCGCGCTGGGAACCAAAAAAATCGGCCATTGTGGAACACTCGATCCCAATGCCACCGGACTCCTGGTTCTCGTTGTGGGCATCGCCACAAAATTCTCAAGCCACCTGACCGGCACAGAGAAGAGCTATGAAGGGACAATTCGTCTGGGAGCCGCCACTTCCACCTATGATGCCGAAGGGGAGATTCTGGAGCAAAAGCCCGTCCCGTCCCTGACTCTCGAACAGATAGATGCAGCAGCGGATCAGTTCCGCGGTGTAATTCAGCAGGTTCCACCGATGGTGAGCGCCATCAAGAAGGATGGCGTCCCCCTTTACAAGATGGCAAGGAAAGGGGTTGAAGTCGAAAGAGAAGCCCGGACCGTCACTATATCAATGCTGGATATCCGATCCTATAACGAGCCTGACATTGATTTTTCAGTGGAGTGTTCCAAGGGCACATACGTGAGATCCATAGCACATGATCTGGGCCAGACACTGGGCTGCGGAGCCCATCTCCTCGAGCTTCGCCGCACCGGGGCCGGAAAGTTCTCGGTCAGCGATGCCGTGGATGGCGCTTCCCTCAAGTCCATGCCCCGGGAAGATGCGCGGGAGAAACTTATTTCCCTTTCTCAACTGCTCGAGATATATACACCGGCCGAGCTGGGTGCAGCCCGTCGGTAAACTTACAGCTATCGGATACCGGGACCGGACAGACATCTCGACCTCAGGACAAGGACTCCCATAGGCAATGAACTTCGTGCATGGATACGACAGCTACAGGAAGCAACACCTGGGGCGTCCACTGTGCCTGGCAATCGGTATGTTCGATGGTTTCCACCTGGGACATCAGGAAGTAATCAATCATGCACTGAGAGAAGCGCAGGGCGCGAATGACAATTCCATTGCAGCGGCCTTCACTTTCAATGTGCATCCGGCATCCATCGTGCGCCCGGAATCATCCCCCCGACTTATCTATCCACTTCCCAGAAAGATTGCCTGCCTTGAAAGCTCCGGAATCAGCCACGCCTGCGTCGTCGATTTCAACAAAAACCTCTGTCAGCTGCCTGCCGAATCATTTATTGACAGTCTCACCACGGCCTTTCCGAGCCTGAAATGTATTTGCGTCGGACGCGACTTCGGCTTCGGTCACAGGAGAGCCGGCAATGTTGGACTGCTTCACCAGCTGTCGTCAAAATATGGCTACACGGTCCATGAGGTGCCGGCCCGCACCTTCATGGATAAAAACATCAGCTCGACAATTATCAGGGAGATGATTTCAGGGGGACGCCTCGACGAAGCTTCAAGCATGCTGGGAAGACCGTATTCATTATCCGGCGTGGTCGTCAGGGGCCGGCAGCTGGGAAAGACCCTCGGGTTCCCCACCGCCAATCTCGATACAACCGGTCTATGTATGCCTCCAAATGGCGTTTACGCAGGATTTGCACGATGCGAAGGACAGGGCTTCAAGGCCGTCATGAATATCGGGAATAGACCCACAATCAGCCAGAACGGCAACTCTTCGCCCACAGCTGAAGCCCATCTCATAGATTTTTCCGGCGACATCTACGACAGGATGCTGGATTTCCATCCAGTTCAACACATCCGGGATGAATTCCGGTTCAATTCCCTCGACGATCTCAGGAAACAGATTGCTGCTGATCTCCTGCAGTCGAATGAGATTCTTGAGAAAACGGAAAGCGCCCGATTTCATTTGTAAATTTTGTCAGGCAATTTTTGGCTCACAGCACTGTGATTTCAGAGCCCCTGCCGCCTTTCATAGAACTTGTCATTGTAATCCTCGCCGGGTGGTTCACCGTCTTTCATGGACAGCTTGATGCGGAAGCCCAAAGCTTCAACGCGGGTCACGTAATGAAACCTGGTTTTTTTCTCCAGATAAATTTCCGGGGATGTCGCGACACCGAATCCCTCTGTTCCGATCAGCATCCCCCGCGGCTCTTCAATATAATTACTTGAAGGGAAGGAGTCCAAATCAGGTGGATCCCAGACCCACTCCCACTGGTTGTCCAGCAGGTTGAGAAAAGGCTCATGTCCAAAACTGCCGCTCCCGCTGCCGGGAAGCAGTGAATAATCCATTGGGTTGAGATTATCATTCGGCCAGTGACCGGGAATCCTCACGTATCCCCATTCCTTGTGACGGTACAGGCCCAAATGACCATTCCTGACTTTCTGTTCATCAATAATTAGAAAAATAAAATTCAATGGCGGCAGTTCAGCTCCTGCATAGACATGCGGTTCGTCTCCATTCTGGATATGATTTTCGTACCACGACATGAAGAATTCCACATCGGTCTTTGGAACACCTCCGACGGCTGAGACTGGTCCATATTTGTAGGGGACTGATTTCCATGTCTCCAGGAGATTTCTTCCACTGTCAGTGCCTTTGACATATCCCCAGAATCTCGCGTAGTCGATGACCCTGACCTCAGTGACGCTCAAATAGTGAATATTCTGAATCTGAGCGAATCTCATGCCATAAGGGTCAGTGAAGTACTTGCCGTCATTATGCCCATCCACGGCACAGGCTGTCAGCTGCATATGATGCTCCCAGTGCTTCAGCCACTCTG